>NZ_JBWQXL010000037.1:0-61167 GCF_056620565.1 Nostoc sp. LEGE 12454 | reverse complement strand
TTATTCGTTTGGCATCCGGGAAATGTCTTTGTGGGCGGTGGCTAGGTAACTTTACTATCACGGAGGAATGTCTGCTGGTAGGTGTTTTTCAGTTTACCTGCAAACAACACCAATTAGATAGCTAGGGGCTTTTTGTGCCCCAGCATTTTCCATTACTACTTGCAAAAGAGTAGTGAGCAATTGCTCTAATTGAATTTCACTGGAGAGAATTTGTGCGGCTTTAAAGATGGTGGCAAAATCGAGGGCTTCCGAAATACTGCTGCTAGAAAGATTTGTGTGGATGGTTTGATGTGGAAATGATGATGCATCGACGGTTGAACTCAATTGAAAGCGATGATGCTGCCCTTGTAAGATGGGAGCCAGGAGTTGAGGATAGCGTTTTTCTAAATCCTCAGTTTTGGCTTTAGCACCCCAACGAGCATAGCAGTAATAAGCTTCTTGCATATAAACTTGGGCGATTTTTTCTTTGCCCCAGTCGAGGTAGAACTTGGCAGCTAGTTCATTACTTAGGGCTTCTTCTTGGATATATTGGTTTTCTTTCGCTAGAGTTATGGCGCGATCGTACAATTCTATTGCTGCTATTTTTTCGCCTAAAACCCGATGGCGTTCTGCTTCCACTAAATCAAATTTGTGCTGAAAATTCATCGGTGCAAAGTTGGCTCGAAACTGCAATTTTTCCTGATTTTCGCCAACCTTTAAGAGTAATTGCTCTTGTTGAGATGGTTCAGCCGTTGGATAGACAGCCAGCCGAGATAAAGAATCGTAGTAGTAGAAAACAAGCACAGATAGCATTCCTGCGCCACCGTTGAGGTATGGCTCTCCCTGATTTCCATTCTCAACTGCTGCCGGAAAATTCTCAAACAAATAATTGAGTGTTAATTTACTTAAGAAAAATATATGGAGTGTTAATTCGTCATTTTCTTTAATGAGCGCAGATAATAGTTGTTCTTCTTGATAATCTTCACCAATGAAGCGCTCTAGATTATCGCTAGATTCGGTTAAATTGTTAATACTTTGGCAGACTATGTTAGACCAATTTAATAAACGCTGATTTTGGACAAAATTAGACTTGTAGGCTTTGATATCTGTTAGCAAGACTTCCAAAACTTCTGTGCCACTTAAATAGACATAGAATAACTTGAAAATCATCGATGCCAGCACATGAAAAAAATCGCCTGTTTCTAATCCAAGACTATGGGATTCCTGTAATAAACTAATTGAGGTGCGAACATGTTGTTTATTAAATTGATTTAATGCACCCACCTTAAATAGAGTCATGCTTTGAACAGATTTTGCTTGAAATCTATCCACAAGCATTAAAGCTAGCTGGCCAAATTCGTAGCCTGACTCGATTTGGTTACAAATATTAAGTACAATTCCAAAATCTGCATATCCTGGTGCAGAAAGTGGTGCATTACCGTATTTAAGAGATAAATTCACCTCTTCGCAAGCAATAATTGGGAACAGATAAGGGGCAGTTTGGTGGATGGCGGGAGCAATGCTAGCCATAATCCGCAAAGCAACCAAAGCTTTGGGATCGTTCATCAATGGCAAATCAACTAAGCCCTGAATACTTCTGCCTGCCAAAGTAGAGAGCGTGTTGACTACATATTGCTGAATGTCTGGAGGTGTTACTGATTCAGGTAATGTTACCCCAAGTTGAGCCAGAAGTTCGCGTCCAGTTGCGATCGCTTTGAATGATTGATTCCGCACCTGATAAGCTTGGAGTTGCACTTCATAAACTTTCACTCTATCTAGTAAGGTGGTTGTTTGTTCGATGACAACCTGAATCAGAGATTCCATCTGCTCAAATTCATTGTTAAGAAAAGCAGCTTCCGCAGCTTCTTCGTATAAACTTCTAGTCAATTCGTAGGCGATTTCCCAACTATTAATCGGTAGCAGCTGCATTCCAGAATATAAGTAATGAATTGCTGCACTATAAGCGGTAGCTTCTTTTGCTTTTCGACCAGCATTCAGATTTAACTGAGCTAATTGTTGACGTTCAGTCGGTTGGGTGATTAACAATATTCCTCGATTTAACTGACTGACAATCTCAAAAATTCGTTCCTCTTGCTGTGATTCAGAGGTATTTTGCAAGAGTAATTGACCAATTTTAAGATGTGTAAATTGTTTCTCTTCACCTGGAATCAGAGAATAGGCAGCTTGCTGCACGCGGTCGTGTAAAAATTTGTAGGTAGGGGTTTGGAAATTGGCGTTGAAGGGGTTGGAGTCAGAATTGTGTCCGCTATCTTGAAAGAATTTATAAACTTCAGTAGTAGGTAAAACTAACCCTTCTTGCAAAGATTTCCATAAAAATGCTGCGGTTTCGGTTTCCGATTGTTCAGAAACAATTGCTAAGGTTAGCAAATCAAAAGAGTTGCCAATACACGCAGCTAATTTCAACACATTTTGCGTTGCTGCTGGCAACTTCTGCAACTGTAGCGCTACGAACTCTACCACATCATCAGTAAGAGCAAGTGCTTTCACAGCAACAATATCGCATTGCCAGTACCCTCGATCGGAATTAAAAGTAATCAGTCTATCTTCATATAATACTTTGATGAATTGCGTTGCAAAAAATGGGTTTCCCTGAGTTTTTTGATATACAAGTTGCGTTAGTGGTTGGGCAATTTCACCTGAACAACTCAACGTATCAACCACCAATTGATTTACACTAGCTTGACTTAACGGAGCTAAAGTAATGCTGTTAATTGTTGCATTAGTTTTGCCAATCTCCGCTAAAGTCAACATCAACTGATGTGCTGTAGATACTTCATTGTCTCGATAAGCCGCAATTAAAAGTAAATATCCACTTCCTGATTCGCTCATCAACAATTGCATCAATTTGAGTGATGCAGAATCAGCCCACTGCAAATCATCGAGAAAAATTACTAATGGATGTTCTTTTGTGGTGAATACCTGAATGAACTTTTGGAAGAGTAAATTGAAGCGATTCTGGGCTGCACTCTGTGAAAGTTCTGTTGCAGGTGGTTGTTGACCAATAATTTGTTGTAGTTCGGGAATTACCTCAAGAATAACTTGCCCCTCATCTCCCAGCACTTGTAAAATTTTACTTTTCCAAGTTGACAATTGGACATCACTTTCACTCAGTAATTGCCCCATTAAGTCTCGAAATGCCTGCACAAAAGCAGAAAAGGGAATATTTCGATTAAATTGGTCAAATTTGCCTTTGATGAAGTAGCCCCGTTGCCGGACAATAGGTTTGTGAACCTCGTTAACTAAAGCAGTTTTACCAATACCAGAAAAACCAGCCACTAGCATTAATTCCGTCTGATTGTTGGTAACGCGTTCAAATGCTTTCAGCAGAGTTTCAACTTCATGCTCGCGCCCATAGAGTTTTTCTGGGATAATGAAGCGATCGCACACATCCCGTTGAGCAACTGAGAAACTTGCAATTTCCCCCGTTTCTTTTAGCTGGTGTAAACAATTTTCTAAATCATATTTCAGCCCAAATGCACTCTGATAGCGGTCTTCGGCATTTTTTGCCATCAGTTTGCTAACAATAGATGAGAGTACAGGCGCAATTTGTGGATTAATCTCATGCACTAAAGGCGGAAGTTTGGCAATATGACAATGTACCAATTCCATCGGGTCGTGCGATTGAAATGGTAATTGCCCTGTTAGTAATTCGTAAAAAGTTACACCCAGAGAATAAAAATCAGTCCGGTAATCAATCCCCCGATTCATTCGTCCAGTTTGCTCTGGAGACAAATAGCCAAGTGTCCCTTCTAATACATTAGGACTCATGAGGCTTTGAGTTTCTCGTGGCAATAAAGATGCAATACTAAAGTCAATTAACTTAACTTCTTTAGTTTCTGGATGAATTAAAATATTGGCAGGTTTAATATCTTTGTGAACGATCCGATAACGAATTAGAATATCTAATGCATTACACAGTGCGATCGCAATTTCTAAAAACTCAATGAGAGCTTGTGGTGTTTCCCCTATTTTCCTATTCTCTCCTCTGTCTTGCCACTGCTTTAGAGAAATTCCCCCAAAGTCTTCCATCACTAACACATAGCCATTCTGATAGGATTCCAGACTATAGGTTTGGATGATTCCAGGTAGATTCAAATTTTTGGCAATGGTGAACTGGTTGCGAAACTGTACCAATTCGCTGAAGCTGGGATAAGCAGTTTTCATCAGCTTAATCACCACACATTTTTGGTCAGTTTCTCGATTAGCGCGATAAACCAAGGTTCGAGAACCGTTGTAGAGTTCTTTGCTAACTTGATATCCGGGAATGCTGACCATACGGCTTAATTCTTGAGACCTCAATATCTAGGTTTCCCAAAAACATAGCAATCTTTACTGTCAGTTAACTTATTTTAAATTGATTGAAATAATTAAAGCTCCCAAATTCTAACTGACTTTGGGAGCTAATAATTTTAAGTTCACCGCGACGCCGTTTTACCTAAGTTTATGACCTGGGTTTATCCAGGTGGGAACCTAAATTCCTCGTTTAAAGTTTCCGGGTACATGCCCGGTATACTGCCACGAGAACAGTTGACTCCCTTGTCATTAAAGGCATAGATCAAAAAACTTGATGGCAGTCACCAACGTCGTAGTGCAACTCACTCATTATAGCTTTTCAAAAGATGTTGTGTGTTCAATATCGAAACTTTCCGATCTATTTACCTGGGATACCAGATAGATTCTATGCTGTGGGCGATGTTGTTGGCGTATGCACCTGCCAATTCTGTATCGTGATTATCCAGTAAAACGGTAACATGCCCTAACTTCCGCCCAGGACGTGATTCTGTCTTTCCATACCAGTGAACGTGCGCTTGGGAAATTTCTGCTATTTGTTGACGCTGGCTTTGGTAGTCGCTGTGAGAATTTTCATACCCCAGTAAGTTGACCATTACAGCACCAGCATACTGCAAAGCCGGATTTCCTAAAGGTAAACCACAAACTGCTCTCAGGTGCTGCTCAAACTGCGAAGTTTCACAAGCGTCAAGGGAAAAATGCCCAGAATTGTGGGTACGGGGTGCAATTTCATTTACCAAAACTTTGCCATCAGCACTCAGGAATAGCTCAATTCCAAAAATGCCTACGACTTCTAGGCTATTTAATAGAGTATGTGCGATCGCTTGGATTTCTGCTACCTGATTAGGCGTAATCTCTGCTGGCGCAATCACTCGCCGACACACTTGTTGTTCTTGTTGGGTTTCCACTACTGGGTAAGTGACAATTTCTCCCTCCACAGAACGAGCTGCAATTATTGCTAATTCTCTTTCAAAGGGGACAAATTCTTCTACCAAGAAAAGTGATTGATTTAAAGTATTTGTTGTGCTTTCATGACTTAGCTTTTGCTCTAAAGTAGCAAAATCCTGAATTATGAAAGTACCTTGACCGTCATAACCATGACGCCGGGATTTCAAAACTACTGGAAAATCTAGATATTCGATTTTTGATTTGAGATTTTCCACCTCGTCAAGGGCGAAAAATTGAGGAACTGGTAAGCCCAAGTCGCGTAAATAGCAACGCTGATGATATTTATCTAAAAGAGGAGCTAAAGCTTCTAATTTGGGACGGAAACAAACGCCTTGCTGTGCTAAACCAGATAAAGCTTGTAGGTTAACAAATTCGTTTTCAAAGGTGATAACATCGCATTTTTGAGCTAATATTTCCGTAGCACTTGCATCATCAACTGGCGCGAAAATAGTTTCCTGAGCGATTGACACAGCCGGGTCGTGAACGCTTGGAGTTTGTACTATTAATTCTACGCCCAGCTTCTGTGCTGCATCCGCCATCATCCAGGCTAGCTGTCCGCCACCAATTACACCAACACGCTTCATTGACATCCTAGAGAATCACGAGTTTGCACGCCTGTTTTGGAATTCACACCACTGGCTTTTTCGCACAGTTCTTTAATTTGCGCTCTATCCAAAATTGCATCTGTAAAATCTGCACCGTCTATATTTACATCATTAAATATGGCGCGGAGCAAAAGAGCTTCTTTGAAAACTGCATCGCTCAAATCTGCCTTAGTCAAGTTTACCTGATCGACCATTGCATTCGTTAAATCCGCTCCGTGGAGATTTGCTTTTGTCATCACCGAAGCGCTCATGACTGCTCCCCGTAAGTCAGCATTTGTAAAGTTAGCCAATTCCATATTGGCGTTAGAAAACTCCGCAGCTTGCAAGCTTTCACCAGAAAAATCACGTCTTGATAGCTCTGCATTGCTAAATGACAGTGGATGAGTCCAGTCTACTGCCACTGCTGGATCGGCCACACACCAGATAATAATTCCGAGAAGGAATGCTAGTGTTTGCCGCCAAAATATATTGAGAGCCAATTTAGTGTATAATCGCCGCATTTAATTACCGCACTTGAATATTAGCAAGACTGGATCGTACTAATTGAGACTCGCAGCCTTGCTACTGGACTTGGAAAACGTGTATTTCCGTTGCTTAATATTTTGTAACGCAAAAAGAGCATAAACTTCTTACTTTCGCAAAATTATCCCTGCTACTTGAGGTAGAGAGTGGCAATCGGCGATCGCACTAAAATTAGATATTCAGAACAATATTTATTAAATACAATAGCGATCGCAATGACTGAGTATAAATTATTTCTCACATCAAGCAAGCTTTAGCAAAATAGAGACGTGGAGCATAATCTATCACTCTTGATGAAGATAAAACTTGAAATTCCTAACTCTAAAGGAATAATTTAGCTGAATAAAGCAATGTTTCCTATGGCCTATGCTTGTTGACTTATTTACAATTATTCATTTGTAGATTTAAATTTTCAAGATATAAAAAGTTTTTTTTGAGCAGTAATACTCATGGAGTTATTTACAATTCTTGACTTTCCCTTTTTCAAGTAAAGTTTGTTGTCTTTTAAATTCAACAGCGCCCATGAACTGTTAGTCTTTTAATTAATGAAAGCAAGGTTTGAGTCGTAATTATATGCGTCTCAATTGCTTAACAAAGCTTAAAGATCGATAATTAGCGTTAACTTTATAGCGATTAGTTAGTTCTTCAGGAATCTCCAAGAGTTTACATTCACCAAGCACAAAACTTCTACAAACCGAACTCTGAAACCCGATGATGAATCATTACTCACTTCAATGGATTGAGGCATGGTGCCAAGAAAATGGCTGGACAGATTTATTTGTTGAGCGACGTAACAACTTCTGGGCTTTCCCTCCGGGTGGGGTAATGCCGGAACCAATTCCAGTTCATGTTCTTAGAGTGATTAAAGCCGAAAAAGGATTGACTTTTGAAGAACGATTGTGGTCAATGTCCGCAGTAACTGGCACAATCCTAGCTGTTATTTTTACCTTTTGGTTTCAGTCGCCAATGCCATTAGTTTTAGCTTTCGCTTTTAACGCCGTTACGGTGGCTCAATTTGAACTTGAAGATGCCTAAATTTTTATGTTGGGCTTTGCTATTAAAAACTGCTCTTGTCTACTTCAGCAAGAGCAGTTTTTAATTTTTAAGAAGAAAGAATTCAGGAGTCAGGTGGTCGCCGAGCGCAGTCGAGGTAAGTCAGAATGGGCTAAACCTTAGCTATCCTAACTTCTGAATTCTGAATTCTTCTTCAATGATTTGTATAGCAGCCTTCTAGTCTATTAGGACATAACAATTAGAAATAACTAATATCTAAGAGCAGCCAGCGGGTAAAGCTACCTTCGCGTGTTTGTTAACGTAGTCCACAAATAATTGCTTCAATCGGGGACTAACGCCAGCGTGTTCAAAGAATCCAAAGCCGAGATTTCTTGCTTTTGCTAAGGTTTCCTCTGGTGTTAATCCTTCCTGGATAGCGATACTCAACAGCGCAATTCCAGTCGATCGCATCCCGGCGGCACAATGCACAACTGCTGGTTTTGGGATTTGTTCGAGTGTCGTGAGGATTTTGGTAATCACCTCTTCATTCAAATTTTTTAGATCCACCTTGAGTGGAACATTTTGATAATACAGCCCCAATGCTTCCGCTACTTTTTGCTCATCCTTAGAAAATCCTAGTTCATCAGGCGATCGCAAATTGAGAACAGACTTAAAACCCTCTTGAATAGCTTGCTCAAGCTGTTTTGGTATGACTTGTCCTGTTGTTGTCAAGTTTTCGTTAATTTGTATGGCGTTGATCACATTCACTCCTTCTAACTTTCTAATGTCTTCCAGCTTGCTAAATACTCTAAAAGAAAAAGCTTTGAGAAGATATTCAAAATAAACACAACAAAATTAGCCAAATATCACAAGATATTGCTTGATTACTTCAAAATTTGTCTTTTGAAGTTGGTTATTTTATTGCTTTATCCATAATATACGGTTTACCGATAGAATTAGTGGTAATTAAAGCTTATTATACTTTTTAACGATAAAATTACCGTAGTTTATATTTCAGGAGTTATACTATTGGGCAAGTTGGGAGAGCAATTGGATTGAGATTTTCGCGAACAAGTGTATAAATAGAACAATTCTTCTTTTTAAACTGGGCAAATGACCCAGAACTAAAGTTTTCATTCATACTGCTTTCCTCCTGCCTCCTGCCTCACTTCGACTACGCTCTGTTACCACCTGCCTGGTTGTTGAGCGTAGTCGAAACACTGCCTTCTGCCCCCTGCCTCCTCTTGTAATCAGAATGCCAGCCCTGAACCTATGAGCGCTAACGAAATATCTCTTCGACCTGCCCAAGAAACAGATGCGTGGGTGCTGAGTGCAATTCATATTGCTGCTATCAAAGCTCTACCTCCAACTTTCTACACCCAAAAAGAACTTTTAGCTTGGCGCAATTACCGCGATAAACCTGATGGTTCAAATATCTTGAAGAGTATGAAAGTGGAAACTTGCTGGGTTGCGATCGAGGGAGATGTTGTTATTGGTTTTGCTAGTTTCATTGTTGATGAACTAATCGGGCTGTATGTCCACCCTAAATATCAAGGTAAAGGTATTGGACGTGCTTTAGTTCAACATTTTTGCGATGAAGCAACTGAGCAAGGTATAGATAAGGTAATTACAACTGCTAGTCTTTATGCTGAAGGGTTTTATTTACGACTAGGATTTACGGCCATTCAAAAAGCACCTCATTATTTAAGAAGTGGGATAGTTGTTCCAGTTACTAAAATGAGTAAAACATTAGCTACCACACTAAAATCAATTTGAGAAGGTAAATATTTTCAATAATTTTAAAAATGTTGGCATCAACACTATTTTCCCCAAATTATCACCACTTTTTCTACATAATCTATGATGAAAGTAAGTACTTGCCAGTATAAATGCATAAAACTATCCGTTCATCAACTCTCACCCGTACACGTTTGATAGAAGCCGCCTTGCAGGTATTTGCCAGTTTAGGTGTTCAAGGAGCAACTACCCGTGAAATAGCTCGTGTTGCTGGTGTGAATGAGGTGACTTTATTTCGCCACTTTGCTAGCAAAGAACAACTTTTGGGAGCAGTAATGAAAAATGCTTTGGCGCTCCAGACAGAAGCCCTTGCACACCCCGAAGCGTGGACACAGGATCTAAAAATTGATTTAAAACAGTATGCCCATCTTTACAATACTATGCTAGAGACGCAGGAAGACTTAATTCGTACCTTCATTGGAGAAGCCAAACGTCATCCAGAGGCAGCCAAACAAGTGATTCAAGAAGCTGCCAAGCCCTTAGCGGAAAAACTGGTAGCTTACCTGCAATCGAGTCAGAAACGAGGCACTGTCAGAGCAGACCTCGATCCATTTCCGGCTGTAGATATGTTCACAGGAATGCTGTTAGCTGGAATGCTATGCCGCAGTGCAAAATTCAATTCCAGCAACTATAGCTGTGAGGACTATATCGAAACCTGTGTAGATATTTTTGTGCGCGGTATCAGTACTATTCCCCTTTAAGGTTGATACAAATAGGCAGAAAGGGGAAACAGTTAGACACAAATTATTGTTTCTGAAGTTTGAATTTTTCTTTAAGTTAAACCGATATAAATACCAGCTTATTTATATACATAAAGATATATGAGAATCTTAAAAGGTAAGGTTGTCAGTGGTTTAGGAAACTTTTCTTACTGGATTGAGAAACTCCAAGAATATTACTTGAGAAAAACCGGAATGAAATTCTTCCCTGGAACTTTAAATATTCAGTTAGATCGACCTTACCATGTCCCAAAAAATGTCATACGTCTGGAAAAGGAAGAATATGGAGGGACTGTTTCTGTGAGCATTGTTACCTGTAAAATATTTGGCAGAGATGCTTTTATCTTAAGAACAGATAAAAATAATACTGAAAGTGGAGATCATCCAAAAACAATTATTGAGATAGCTTGCGATGTGAAACTTCGGGAGTTATATAACCTTAAAGATAATGATTTGATTGAAGTTGAGATTCACGATGTCAGATTTATCTGAATTAAACAATCTGCTTGGAGATGAAGCGTTAATCCATTACGCGAGTGGTCGAGAGCAAGACCGGTTATCAAAAGGTGCAGGTTTGCTGGAATTAGCCCGAAGTCAAGAACTTATTAGCCGCTACCTACCGCCTCCTCCCGCAGTGATTTTCGATGTTGGCGGTGGCGCTGGCGTTTATTCTTTTTGGCTTGCTCAACAAGGCTATGAAGTCCATCTCATTGATGCGGTTCCTTTGCACATAGAGCAAGCCCGACATTTGTCTCAAACTCAACCGGAATATCCTTTAGCTAGTTTGGCAGTTGGAGATGCTCGGCAAGTGAATCGGGCGGATAATAGCGTTGATGCTGTTCTGTTACTTGGGCCTTTGTATCATCTGACCGAGCGCACAGATCGGATTATTGCTTTGCGTGAAGCTCATCGGATCTTAAAAACTGGAGGTTTTGTTTTCGCTGCGGGAGTTTCTCGCTTTGCTTCAACTTTAGATGGATTATTTTGGGGACATTTAGACGATCCAGAGTTTGTAGAGATTGTTAAACAGGATTTGATTGATGGTCAACACCGCAACCCAAACAACCATCCTCGCTACTTTACAAAAACCTTCTTTCATCATCCAGAAGAACTTAGAGCAGAGGTTGAAGAAGCGGGTTTACATTCTGAAAATGTTTTAGCGATTGAAGGGCCAGGCTGGTTATTACAAAACTTTCAGGAACACTGGAATGATGTAGGTCGCCGCGATCGCCTTTTAGAAGCAATTCGTTGGTTAGAAACCGAACCCTCTATACTGGGGATGAGCGCTCACATCATGGCTGTTGCCCGGAAATAGGCGGTATAGAGCGATCGCTACTAACTAAAAGCGCTTGTTGTTTTGCCAGTACTTGTTTATGTAACCAGAGTAATTGTCTATCTTTAATGCCTTCTGCGATTAATCCCTCCACTGTTTTGATCAGATAATCAGCGCAGGAACCCAATTTTCCCGAAGCGGTGGCAATGCTATTAACAATGGTTGTTAATGGTATTTGATGAGCGTACCTGGGATGTTGGCGATTGGCAACAAAAGCGATCGCTGGGAATTCCTGCGTACCGTCAAATACCTTCACCCAACGAGCAATGTAGACACCAGGTAACATCTCTCGTCGCCAAATCAGCAGTAATTCAGATGGGACATCGGCAGCTGCAATGCGATAAATAACTCCACGACAGCTACCGCCCCGATCGAGTCCTAAGAGTAATCCGGGATTATCTGGTGTACCGCGACCGAGGATCATCCATGTACAGAAGCACCGATGCCAACCATAAACGATCCCAGCACGGCGCTCGACGTATGCGATCAGGGGATTCCAAATCAGCGAACCGTAGGCAAATATCCAGATATCAGAATTTGGTGGCTGCTGTTGTAGTGTTTCATCGAGCGATCGCTGTAACTCATCTTCGCTCAAGGTAGTTAGCTTGATTCCAGAGTGTGATGCTTCTAATAGTCTCGTCTGTATGTTTCCGGCTTCGAGGTCGCTACGACTGAGTGACATAATGTAGATTATTTTTTCTGTAAATCTTCAGTAATTCAGGGTAACTGAATTCTCAACGAACAGCTTTCAATGTATCGTAAAGTAGCTTGTAGCGCTTAAACCCTGCTTCATACAAAGGATTTGGCTGCGGCTGTACTACATTAGCATCCTGCGATAAAATGTTGAGTGCAGCTTCTAAATTCGGATAAATACCAATCCCCACCATTGCCAAAATAGCAGCTCCGTAAGCAGCTCCTTCTTCAGCTTTGGGGGCAATGAGTTTGATTTGCAAAACATCTGCCAAAATTTGCAACCAGATGTGAGAACGTGCGCCTCCACCCGTTGCTAAGAGTTGATCGAGGGGAGCGATCGCACTAATTACTTCCAATGCTGACCGCAAGCTAAATGCAACTCCCTCCAGCACAGCACGAGTTATATCTGCTTGTGTATGAGCTAATGACAAATTCACGAAAGCACCACGAGTATCTGGATCGAGGTGGGGGCTTCGTTCTCCTGCAAGGTGGGGTAGAAATAGCACACCGCGCGCCCCAGGCTGCGATCGCTCTGCCATATCCATTAAATCGGTGTAGGGTATATGCGAGGCAAATGTATCTCGATACCAACGCAGAGAACCACCTGCTGCTAGCGTCACTCCCAGCAGATGATAGCCACCATCCACATGGCAGAACAAATGCACCCGACCTTCGGGATCGGGAATTGGGCGATCGCACGGTGCAAAGATCACTCCCGATGTGCCAATACTCAAACTACCTCGCTTTAGGTTACTTGATGAGATGCCCAAACCGATGGCGGCTGCGGCGTTATCACCTCCGCCTGCGATTACAGGTAATCCCACAGGTAATCCCGCGCGGGCGGCTATTTCTGATTTTAGCCGTCCAGCGATCGCGGTAGATTCGATTACCGGAGGGAATAATGCGGGATTGATATCGAGAGCATGGAGAATATCTGTATCCCATTGCCGATTCGCCAAATTCAAACAGCCGACACCAGAGGCATCTGATGGTTCCGTTACTGCTTCGCCTGTTAACACATATCCCAGATAATCTTTGGGCAAAAGAATCTGCCATAACCGAGTGTATGCAAGTGGTTCTTCAGTCCGTAACCATAAGAGCTTTGGTAGTTGAAATCCTGTAATTGCCGGATTTCCAGTGCGCTGGATCAACTCCTGACGGGGAATCGTGGCTTCAATCTCAACAACAGCTTTACCTGTGCGCTGGTCATTCCATAAAATTGCCGGTCTAATCGCTTTGCCTTGGGCGTCGAGAGGAACCATACCATGCATTTGTCCAGACAAACCGAGGGCGATCGCCCGATGTCCGTTTAGCTGTTGAGTAACATCGAACAGAGCATCCAAACTTGCTTCAACCCAATCCGATGAATTCTGTTCCGTCCAACCAGGTTGTGGAGTTAACAGGGGATAGCTTCTGGTTGACTGAGCGATAATTTGCCCTTGTAGGTCAACTGCGATCGCTCGTACTCCCCCTGTACCCAAGTCTAAGCCAACTGCGATGTCAGTCATATCAAGTTCGGATAATAGTTATACCAATTCGCAATTCGCAATGGGCTAACGCCCCGCTCCGCTAACGCAATTAAGAAACTTAGATGCAGCAAGACTTTCATGATTTACATCTGTTGCCTTATTTTGGAGAATTGGTGTTATGCTTCCTAGAGTCATTGCACCCCACCCCGCCAAAGCTACGCTTTGTCTTCCCCTCTCCTTAGCAAGGCTATGGTGTACAGACAATTCTCTTGACCTGCAACTCTATTGCATCGACCTGCAACTCTATTGCATTGACTTGTAACTTAATTGCATCGACCTGCAACTCTATTGCATTGACTTGCAACTCTATTGCATCGACCTGCAAAAATTAACCCACCCGGCGTTACATAGCAACTTTAAAATTCTTGTGTGTACACAGTAGCCTTTGCAAGGGGAGAGGATTAAGGGTGGGGTTCTTCGTGTTTAATAAGTAATCAAGCGAACATGATATTAATTGCCCCTCCAAATTTTCAAGGTCAGAAGGCGGAAATTAAACTTCCGCCTTCAAATGTTACAGCTTTCACTCTCTGGTTAAGTTTTCTGTAATAATTTAACTAATGTTTCTTTCGCTCCAAACTCATAAAATCTGCGTAAATGGTTCGTAACTGACTCAACAAAAGGCGACGACTGCGATAGCTCGCCAAAAATTTCAGTTAGGTTGAGCAATGGTTTAGGATCTGAGCCACTGGTACCAGCTAGTTGCGTTAGAGTTCCTGCTATTGGGTCATCAATAGGAATAGAGTTACCTCGATCATCGTTTCCATTGAGGTAACGGAACCAAGCAGCAACCGTTAGGCTCATGTATTCAATTGCCCCTCCTTGTTGCAGCGCATCACGAACTGACCCTAAAACAAATTTTGGCATTTTAGCGGAGCTATTGAGGCAAAGACGCGGCAGTTGATCCCGAATCTTAGGATTGGCAAAGCGTTCAATTAAGGTTTTTTTATAATTATCTAAATCAATCCCCGGTACAGGTTGAAGTGTGGGCGTAACTTCTGCCATCAAACGATCGACAGCTTGCCGAATCAATGGATCTGCCATGACTTCATGGACGTATGTATAACCTGCCAAGGAGCCAAGATAGCCAATCAACAAGTGGCTGGCGTTGAGCAACCGGATTTTCATCATCTCGTAGGGATGAACATCACTGGTCATCTGAACGCCAACTGATTCCCAATCGGGTCTACCTGCGCTGAAATTGTCTTCGACTACCCACTGAAGAAATGGTTCAGCAACAACTGGAAAGGCATCATCGATGTTAAACTGTTCCGCCACCATTTTGATATCTGCTGGGGTTGTGGCGGGAGTAATGCGATCGACCATACAGTTGGGAAAGGCCACCTGTTCAGCAACCCAATGTCCCAATTTTGGGTTTTGCATTTGGGCAAATGCGGTTAACATTTTGCGGGCAATGTTGCCGTTACCTTGGAGATTGTCGCAGGACAACACAGTAAACGGTGCGATTCCTTGTTGACGACGGCGATTAAGGGCTGCTGTCAAAAAGCCATATACTCCAATTGGTTCGTCGGGATGCTGCAAATCGTACTGGATTGTTGGGTGATTGGCATCGAATTCACCGCTACCTTCAATATAGTAGTAGCCACCTTCGGTAATCGTGAGGGTAACAATGCGGCATTTGGGATCTGCCAAGGTGTCAATCACAGCTTGGCGGTTATCTGGGGCAAACAGATATTCTGTAATTGCTCCAATCACACGAGCGCGATCGCCTTCTGGGGATCTTTCAACTAAGGTATACAAAGAATCTTGTAATTTCAGTGCATCCCGCATCCGTTTATCGAATTCTAGTAGCCCAACTCCACAGATTCCCCATTCACTACCGGGATTTTGATGAAAGTAGTTATCCAGGTATAATGCTTGATGTGCGCGATGGAACCCACCCACACCGATATGAACAATACCGTTAGTAATTTGATGGCGATCGTAATTGGGTACGCGAACGTTATTGCCTAAATGAGACAGAGATGCTTCATTCAGCTTGATTGCTGAGTCTGTGCTGATATTGCTGTTCATGGGATTCATTCTGGGTTAAGTGGTGACGATGAACTTTGGGGATGGCTTCACCGTCGCGATCGAACAAATGGCAAAGCTCACCGTTAATGTAAATCGGAACGTAATCGTGCATGTTGGCTGGATTATCTCCGTCTGTTTGCACAACTATGGTTTCGCCACCCGCAATCTTGATGTAGAGAAAGGTTTCTCCGCCTAATCGTTCTACGACTAATACTTCACCATTCACGCTTGGGTTATTGCGATCGAGCCGCAGATGTTCGGGACGAATCCCTAATGTTGCTCTATCCCCAACTGAGAGGGTTTTGGGCTTCACCGGAATCGTTACGCTTGCGTCACCAGGAAGTCTGACTGTTGCCCCAGAGTCATTGACGGCTGAAACTGTCACCGAAATAAAGTTCATTTTCGGTGAACCAATAAATCCGGCAACGAATAGATTGCGGGGATGGTGGTACAGTTCCAGGGGAGAACCCATTTGTTCGATAATACCGCCCTGCAACACCACAATTTTGTCGGCAAGGGTCATTGCCTCAACTTGATCGTGGGTAACATAAATCATGGTGGCTTGCAGGCTGTCGTGTAAACTGGCAAGCTCGATCCGCATCTGCACCCGCAAGGAAGCATCCAGGTTGGACAGTGGCTCATCAAACAAAAATACTTTGGGATTACGCACCAAAGCACGACCGATCGCTACCCGTTGCCGTTGTCCTCCTGATAGTTCTTTGGGTTTCCGGTTCAAAAGTGGCTCCAGTTGCAGGATACGGGCGACTTCACGCGCTCTTTCATAACGCTGGGCTTTCTGCATACCCGCAAGTCGAAGGCTAAACGCCATATTTTCTGCCACTGTCATGTGGGGATATAAGGCGTAGGTTTGAAACACCATTGCTAAACCACGTTTATCGGGTGGCACATCATTAACTTTTTGTCCATCAATGAGTAAATCGCCGGAGGAAATTTCTTCTAGTCCGGCAATCATCCGGAGTAAGGTTGATTTTCCACAGCCGGAGGGGCCGACGAAGACGACGAATTCGCGATCGCCCACGTCGAGATCGATGCCTTTGATAATCTCTGTGTCAGCGTAGGTTTTATGGATATTTCTTAAAGCAACTGTTGACATAAGTTGTTTCCATTAATGAGTTTAAGTTTTTTCTCACGCACAGACGTAGAGGTGCAACGAGGAACACAAGAGTTTGTTTTAATACCTCCTGCCTTCTGCCTCCTGCCTCCTGCCTCCTGCCTCCTACTTCACCGCACCAAAAGTCAGACCCCGGACTAATTGCCGTTGACTTAACCAACCGAAGATGAGGATGGGTGCGATCGCTAATGTTGATGCTGCTGAAAGTTTTGCCCAAAATAATCCTTGAGGGCTGGAAAAGGAAGCAATAAAGGCTGTAAGTGGTGCGGCATCTGCCGTTGTCAAGTTCAAGCTCCAAAATGCTTCGTTCCATGACAAAATAATTGAAAGCAAGGCAGTAGATGCAATTCCGGGTACTGCTAATGGCAATAACACATGCACAAGTTCTTGCTGTGTGGTTGCTCCATCCATGCGATCGGCTTCGAGAATTTCTTTGGGAACTTCTTTGAAGAAGCTGTAAATCATCCAAACGACGATTGGCAAATTAATCAGGGTATAAATAATAATCAAACCGATGTGAGTATCCAGCAATCCGGCGTTGCGACACAAAATGTAGATTGGTACTAGCACACCAACAGGTGGCAGCATTTTGGTGGACAGCATCCAGAGTAAAGTACCCTTGGTACGTTTGGTTGGGAAGAATGCCATTGCGTAGGCAGCAGGTACGGCAAGCAGCAGCGCGACTATAGTCGATCCAAGAGAAATCGCTACGCTGTTAAATGCATAATTGAAATAATTTGCCCGGTCTTGGATGGCAATATAATTCTCCAATGTCGGGCGGAAAAACAACTGAGGGGGAGTTGATACTGCCGCGACTTCAGTTTTGAAACTGGTGAGAAACATCCAGAAAATTGGGAAAAACAAGATGCAAGCGGCAAGCCAGCCAAGCAATGTCCATAGCCAAATCTTTGAGGTTTTACGTGCCATAATGCTAATTCGTAATTCGTAATTCGTAATTCGTAATTATGTAAGTCATTTTGGTTTGCGTTGGTAGCCTTATTTTGGAGATGTTTATTAGGTATCCAAATTACGAGCAACACTACGCATCAAAAAGATTGCCACGATGTTGGCAAGGATTACGGCAATTAATCCACCGGCTGAAGCACCGCCGACATCGAATTCCAGCAAGGCTTTTAAGAAGATGTAATAGGCTAAGTTAGTGGTTGCAAGTCCTGGCCCGCCGCCTGTGGTAACAAAGATTTCGGCAAAGATGGTCAGGAAGAAAATTGTCTCAATCATGGCAACCACAGAAATAGCGCGGCTCAGATGCGGTAGCATGACAAAACGAAATAGAGCGATCGCATTTGCACCATCCATCCGCGCAGCTTCTAACTGATCGCGATCGAGTGACTGAATTGCAGTCAATAAAATCAGCAAAGCAAAGGGCAACCATTCCCAGGACACAATAATAATGATGGCAAGCAGGGGAACGCTGGCAAACCAATCGATCGCCCCTAAACCCAAACCTCTGGTGATTTGAGAAAACAGCCCATTCACTGGATGCATCAGCATATTTTTCCAGATTAGGGCGCTAACTGTGGGCATCACGAAAAATGGTGAAATTGCCAGCACCCTCGCCACTCCACGACCATAAAAGTCTTGGTCAAATAGCACTGCTAGTAATGTACCCAGACCAATTGTGATTGCTAAAACAGAAACAACCAAAACTATTGTGATGGCGATCGATGTCCATAAAGCTGAGTCACTAAGGATGAAAGTGAAATTTTCAATGCCGATGAATTTACGTGCATCTGGATTCAGCAAGTTATAACGCTGAAAGGAAAACCATATAGTCATCACCAGAGGCACAATCATCCACAGCAGTAGGACAACGACCGAAGGCGCAACCAGAGGTAAGGTTGACACTTGCCGCGTAGTCCGTTGCTTGGTGGGTGGTGGCGTTTCGTGTTGAGGTTTTACCGCTAATGAAGAAGACATAAGCAATTCGTAATTCGTAATTCGTAATTCGTAATTAAGAAACTCAGATTAAATCTGAGTTTCTGGGTTTAGTATCGCTGTGGAACATCTGAGAATTACTCGATATAACCCGTGTGTTTCATGAAGCGTTCGGTGGATTTCTGCGATTGCTGCAACGCTTGATCTACCGAAGTTCGATTGGTCAACGCCGCCGCCAAGGTTTGTCCGACTGAAGAACCGATCGCCTGAAATTCTGGAATATCAACGTATTGAACTCCTTTATATGGAGTTGGTTGTGCGGATGGACGGGTAACATCGGCAGATTGGATTGCTGCCAGCACGATTTCTGCAAAGGGCGCAGCTTTTCGATAGTTGGGATTTTCATAAGTGGAAGTCCGAGTTCCTGGTGGTACAGCAACCCAGCCATTTTCCTTGGCAACCAGTTGAATGTATTCCTTTGATGTTGCCCAAGCAACGAATTTTTGCGCGGCTTCGGGTGATTTTGAGGTTTTTGGAACTGCTAGCGCCCAAGCCCAAAGCCAGTTTGAACCGTTGGGGTATTTTTCAATTGGCGCACGCGCAAAGCCAACTTTGTTATAAACTTGGGATTCTTTCGGATTGGATAACAACCCCGCAGCAACGGTTGCATCTACCCACATACCGCATTTGCCTGTTGAGAATAATGCCAGATTCTCATTAAATCCATTGGAACTGGCTCCCGGCGGCCCATATTTGTTAAGCAGATCGACATAAAAGGCGATCGCCTCTTTCCAAGCTGGAGTATTAATCGTCGGTTGCCACTTCATATCAAACCACTGTCCACCATAGGTATTAACCAATGTGGAAACAAATGCGACGTTTTCACCCCAACCAGGTTTTCCGCGCAAACAAACTCCATAAACCCCATTTGCTGGGTCGTGGATTTTGCTTGCCCATTCTCTCATTTGGGGATAAGTTGGCTGTTGAGGAACCGCAATCCCGGCTTTTTCAAACAAGTCTTTGCGGTAGTACAGCATGGAACTTTCCCCATAGAATGGCACAGCATATAGTTTGCCGTTATTGGAAAGTCCTTCTCGTATAGGTTTTAGCAGATCGTTTACGTCATAGTTTGCGCCTAGATCCAAGGGTCTTAACCAATCCCGCCTAGCCCAGATTGGTGTTTCATAGGAACCAATAGTCATGACATCAAACTGCCCACCTTGGCTAGCAACATCTGTAGTTGTGCGTTGGCGTAACACATTTTCTTCCAGCACAACCCACCGGAGTTGAATATCAGGATTAGCTTCCTCAAATTTCCGAGAAAGTCCTTGCATCACCACCATGTCGCCATTATTAACAGTGGCGATCGTCAGTCTAGTTTTCTCTGCGGCTTGGGAGCGTGGCGAACAAGCATGTAGAAGTTGCACCAGCATCACTCCAGCGAGAAATGCAACCAGCACTTTAGCGAAGCGGGGGATACGCATCGCATGACTCCTTTAAAGTAAAGAAACCGAACGAAATAAATTTTTGATTTTATGCTCTATTCTTGGGCAAAAGCTCAATAATAGAAATCATACCAATCTCATTTGAATGACGACGATTTGCAACAATTCTTCAATAAGAGGTTTAAACCATGACAGCGAAAGCAACTTATCAGTTTGCAGGTAAGACCATCCTAATTACCGGCGGTGCGGGAGATATTGGCAAGGCAACTGCACAGCGTTTTGCCGCCAATGGTGCAGGTGTAGCACTACTAGATTTAAATGAACCAAAGATGGCAGATGTGGCTGAGGAATTAAAAGAGTACAACGTTCCAGTCGGCACATTTCGCTGTGATGTTACATCTAGTGATGATGTTGCCAAAGCCTTTACTAGCGCTGTAAAGCAGCTTGGGCGGATCGACTATGTATTTAATAATGCAGGCTATCAAGGAGTGTTTGCTAAGACTGACGAATATCCTGAAGACGACTTTCAAAAGGTTATCAACATCAACGTTGTCGGCGTTTTCCACATTCTCAAGGCGGCTGCACAGCAATTACGCGATGCTGGTGGAGGCGCGATCGTTAATATGGCGAGTTATGCAGGGGTAGTCGGGCCGCCAAATATGTTGGCTTATGCCGCTTCTAAGTTTGCTGTCATTGGAATTACTCAGACGGCAGCAAAAGACTTGGCTCCTTACGGCATTCGGGTGAATGCGCTTTCGCCTGCGTTGATTGGCCCTGGTTTCATGTGGACGAGGCAAACCGAATTGCAAGCAGCAGTAGGATCGCAGTACTTTGATGCCGATCCCAAGGTGGTTGAGCAACAGATGATTAATTCAGTACCAATGCGGCGTTTAGGAAGCCTGGAAGAGGTGGCAAATGGAGTAGCGTTTTTAATGAGCGAAGAGGCAAGCTACATTACTGGGTTTAACTTGGAGGTTACTGGGGGATAATAGAATTTTAAAAATAATTGAGCAAAGATTATATCTTTGGGCATATACTCGAAATTATCCAATCATGCCTTTGATAGATACATAGTTTTTGCAGGTAGTATATGGGACAACCTTTTTTAGAGCGGCGCGATGCCAGCAAAGCTGGCTTGCCCCTTCGAGCACGCAAATTAGACTTGGCTGCTCATGCTGCTTGGCTCTATTACATCGCCGGCAATACGCAAGAAGAAATTGCTGCCAAGCTCAATGTGTCCCGGCAAGCTGCACAACGCTTAGTGGCACTGGCGGTCAGTGAAAAATTGATTAAATTTCGACTCGATCATCCCCTGAGTGAATGCATTGCTCTGGCTGAGTCGTTACGCGATCGCTTTGCTCTGTCACTTTGTGAAGTAGTACCAACTGATGCAGGCAATGGTGATACATTATACGGAGTTGGTGTATGTGCTGCCACCCACCTAGAGGCTTATCTGATGGCTAAAACCCCAAGTATATTGGCGTTTTCGTCAGGTCGCACATTGCGAGCAATGGTAGAGCAGATACCCTCAATGAACCAACCCCAACATAAAATTGTGTCAATCATTGGGAATATGTCTCATTCTGGGCGTGCGGGTCGTCACGAAGTAGTTATGCATTTATCCGATCGCGTCGGTTCCCAAGCTTACCCAGTGCCGACTCCCGTTGTTGCAACCAGTGTCGAAGAACGAGAACTCTTGCAGACTCAGCGATCGTTTATCGCCGTCAAAACTCTTGCAGAGCAAGCCAAAGTAACCTTTGTCGGAATTAGTCACATTGCTTGGAATGCTCCGTTACATCAAGATGGCTTCATCAATGACGATGAGGTGGCTGAATTGATTGAACTGGGAGCAGTAGGAGAAATTGCAGGTTGGGCTTATAGCGATCGTGGAGTATTGCTGCAAGAGGGGACAAACAGTCGGGTTGCCAGTGTAGCCCTCGAACAACCGGCTCATCGACTGATTATTGGAGTGGCAGGCGGTGTGAAAAAGGCAGAGGCGATTTTGGCTGCTCTGCATGGCAAGTTAATTACAGGATTGATTACCGATGAAGCTGCTGCCCAAATGATTCTTGCTAAAATTTAGTGCTAGTCTGGCTTAAAAAATGTCTTTTCTCGAATAGCCTATACTCATGGTTCGCCACTTATGGGCAATTGCCTAACAGAAAAGATTTTGGGTTAGTGACAAGAGCGATCGCTGAAAATTGACATTTGACCAGAAAATAGTTAGAAAATTAATTTAAATGAATCAAGTTAAAAAGAAGCAGCACTTCGTACCTCAATGCTATTTAAGAAACTTTGTTGGTGAAGAAAAAAAATTATTTGTTTGGGATAAGATAAAAAAATCTATCTATCCTGCTGATGTGAAAGATGTCGCCCAAGATAGGTATTTTAATGACTTTCCCGATCCATTTTTACCTGAAGAATTAAGGGATAAAACAAAATCTCAGTTCATTGAAGACGATCTATCTAAAGTAGAATCAAGCTTTGGAGAGTTTCTAAAATCGATAATAGATTGTCTTGAAGAAATAGAGAAAAAAAACTTATTTGATTCTCTTGGAGTTCTAGACAAAGAGGCAAAGAAAAATTTCTCTGCCTTTTTAGCACTTCAGTTAGTCAGAACAACTATGCTTAGAGGTCAAATTAGAGGAATGTTTCAATCTTTAGATGATCTTAAAAAAAGAATGGATCAAGCACTATTTAAGAATAAGATAAATATTCCAAAAGTTAGCTTTCTTTGTCCAAAAAATTTAAGTAATTCAATTGATTTTCACGATCTAATTAAGGTAGGGATTGAAGAAGACTCAATAGCACAGCATTTAATTTATATATCTAATATTATCGACCAAGGTTCCGATTCAGAAATATCAAAAATATTATCAAGTCATATATGGTTATTTGGTGTAAACTCTACATCTATTTCACTATGGACTTCAGATAATCCAATAGCAATTAAATTCCATGAAGATTTTGGAAATGGTTTGTCCTCACATGGCGTCCAAGTAGTTTATCCAATTAGCTCTAAACATATTATAATTATGTTTGAACCAAGTTTTTGGAATAAGCTAAAAAGTTTTGACGGAATGAGCGTTACCCTTTCGGAAGAAGATATAAAATCCTATAACAAGCTACAAGAAATTCAATGTTATAGACAAACTTACTCCAGCAAGAAAAATTTTGAGTTTTTGTTAACCTGAATTTTAATGCGATCGCGTCCTTTCAATTGCAATTGATCAATGACGGCTGATTTGCCGGACATCATAAGCTGTTCCACATTTAAATTGCATAATTAGGGCGGGCTTTCCGGCCCACCTCACAAGAGTTTGATGAAATTCAGATATACATAGCTCCGCTCCTGACTCCTGGACTTTATGCTTACTTAATGTTCTTGTCCCGTTGGTCGGATGAGGATTTCGTTGACATTAACGCGTGGTGGTTGCGTAAGAGCGTAAACGATCGCAGCTGCAACGTCTTCGCTTTGCAGAGGTTGAATTGAATTGCGTCGTTCTTGAATCCGTTGTTTGGCAACGGGATCGGTAATTTGGTTGTCAATTTCCGTATCCACCAACCCAGGTTCGATGATGGTGACGCGGATGTTATCCTTGTGGACTTCTTGACGCAATGCTTCCGAGAGGGCATTGACACCCCATTTGGTAGCATTATAAACACCAACGCCCGCCCGCGCTGTCCGGCCAGCCACTGAGGAGATATTGACTATATGCCCCGATTTTTGCGCCTTCAACAGAGGCAAAACGGCATGAGTCGCATATAGCAGTCCTAATACGTTGAGGTCAAACGATCGCCGCCAGTCTGAGCTATTTCCAGCTTCAATCGTGCCCAGTAAGGCAATCCCTGCATTATTCACAAGGATATCAACCCTTCCCAATTCTGCATTTGCCTTTGCCACCAAGTTATTTACCTGAGTTTCATCAGTCACATCAGTGACAATAGGCAATGCCTTGCCACCACTAGCTTCGATGCGTTCTGCTAATGCCTGAATGCGATCGCCACGCCTAGCAGCGAGTACTACTGTTGCACCTTCTGCTGCTAAGGCGATCGCAGTTGCTTCTCCAATTCCCGCTGAAGCCCCAGTGATAATTGCCACTTTTCCTTCTAATTTACCTGTCATTTATCTAACTCCTTAGTAATTGATAATTGAATGTTGAGCATTAATTATTCCTCCCCTGCTCCTCTGCCCCTCTGCTCCCCTGCTCCCCTGCCCCCTGCCTCTTACCAATCCTCAAAACAGATGCAACAGCCGCCCCACAAAGTATTAGGGCTGCAAAGCGAAAAGTTCCTTGGAACCCTGCAACGATCGCATCAGGAGGGGCAACAGAGACATCTGCACCCGCAGACATGCTAGCGATTAAGGCTCCAAATACTGCCCCAATTAGAGAAACTCCTACGGTGTTACCTGATGTACGTGACAAAGACAAAAGCCCAGAAGCAATTCCTAGCCGCTCTCTTGGTACCGATCCCATAACAGTGCTGTTGTTGGGCGATTGGAATAAACCTAGACCAATGCCGTAAATAAAATAGCGCGATACATAGCCTAGCTCAGTAATTTGAGCATCAAAGGTGCTAATCCCCAGACAGCCGCCAATCATCAACCCCAACCCAATTGAACTGATCAATCGAGCGCCAAAGCGGTCTGAAAGTATTCCAGCTAGGGGGGCAATTAACCCACTAAGTACAGGTGACACGGCTAGTAACAGCCCTACTTTTACCGTCGGATATTGCTTGACGCTCTCTAGAAAGAAAGGGACGATGAGTAGCGAACCGCCAATAACAATGAATGCTAACCAGCCACTTAGCAAACCCATACTCAACTGAAGATTGCGAAACAGCTTTAGTTCTAGTAGTGGCTGCTTTAGAATCGCTTCAACTACTAAAAAAGTAGTGAAACTCACGGCGGCGATCGCTAGTAATATCAATGCATTAGTACTGCCAAAGCCCTGGCTTTGCCCTAGCGTCATACCCAGCCCAAAACTACCCAGAGTCAATAAAGCCAATATGGCTCCCAAAAAGTCAAATTTCTGTTTGCCCTCAATGCGTGCAGAAGGTGGCACTACACGAGCTATTAAGAAACTAGCGATAATCCCCAGAGGTACATTGATGAAGAATATACTATGCCAGCCTGACCAGCTTAAGAGCAATCCGCCAGCAGAGGGGCCAAAAGCAATTCCCAGTGACACTACACTACCGATGATGCCAACAGCCCGACCTCGTTCGGAAGAGGGAAAAACTTCTGTGATAATTGCCAAACCAAGCCCAGAAATGAATACAGCACCTAGTCCTTGAAGTGCCCGAAAGCCGATCAACCACTCGATACTAGGTGCAAAACCACACAACAGCGAACTGAAAGTGAACAGAACCAGTCCCCCTTGGTATAAGGACTTCTTACCCCACATATCCCCCAAGCGGGTTGCTCCCAAAACTAAACCGGAACTAACCAACTGGTAACTCAATACAGCCCATTGGGTGGTAGGAAAACTAGTGCCAAAGGCTTGCACTAATGTGGGCAAAGCAACATTAATGATGCCCACATCCAGGGTAGACATGAATACCCCAAGTCCGACACCGAGTAAGACCCAATTTTTTTGAGAGCCTGATAAAGCCAGAGGTTCTGCTTGGAATTGTGCCAACGTTTAGCCTCCACCTTTGACTTTACGGTTGTGAATAGTTTGCATACGTATATTCATTGTAGGGTGCTATCCTCGCTACTAAGTTCAGGAAACTAAGTTTAACGTGAGTTCTTGCAGAAGTAGGGAAAAGGTTAAGGGTTAAAGGGTAAAGGTCTGAAATTTTCCCTTACCCTTTAACCTTTTCCCTTTAACCTTTCCCCAACACAGGTATCTACTTCCCAATCGGCAAGATTGGCTTTTCCACTTGTCATATATTTGGTAAAGTACTTAAGTACTCTTAACTCTGCACTCCTTCGGCTATATTAACGATAGTGTTCAAGAAAATACGGTAATTTGATAGAGTTACTGTATTTAGACTAGTTAGCAAACTATCATAGACAACTCTCAGAAGCAAGCTCTAGAGAAAAGGGAGAATAGGGAATGGGAAATGTCAATTATTAAAGTCACATTTACAACTGCAAATAAGTACCTTTTTGTATAAGCAATGACTCAAAAAGCTGCCTTATCTCGATTTGCTTTAGGATTTATTGCAGGCTTTATGTCTGTTTTGCTATTTCATCAAGGTATGTTGGCGTTGCTACATGCAGTAAATTTTACGCCTCGCGCCCCTTATTCAACTGCACCAACACCACCATTAGGAATCCCGCAAATTTGGTCAAATGCTTTCTGGGGAGGGATTTGGGGACTGATTTTGGTAGTAATTGCACCTCGTTTTCGACACGATAAAAACTACTGGTTAGGAGCTTTAGTCTTTGGTGCAATTGCTCCGACGCTAGTGGCTTGGTTTGTAGTTGCACCGCTCAAGGGTCAACCCATCGCAGGCGGCTGGAAACTTGTGGGAATAGTGACAGGTTTATTGGTTAATGGTGCTTGGGGTGTAGGAACCGCTGGGTTGCTGAAATTATTCTCTAGGAGGCAATTGTTTAACAGCTAGAGTTTTAGGCGCTTCTAAGTAGGGGGGTAATGTTAGTATCATCCAAACTAACCAAAATAGCTATATTATTATTTGAGAATAATCGGTCAAAAAATAGCGATCGCATTATTCGCGTTATACCAATTCTGTATAAAGATGTGTAGAAATAACCCCACTACCTGCGGCGCTTTCCGCGAGTTCGGGAAGGTTGTGAGGGGTCTAAATGATGTGCAGCTTCACAGAGAATTGGCTTTACTCAGTAAATTCAAAAATCAAAAGAATTTATTACAATGGATAATTTTGGGATTTACACACTGGCTAATGACGTGGTATTTGACCAACTAGTAGCTTTGCTAAACAGCATTGAGGTAAATGTTAGTCCAGATATTCCTATTTGTATTATTCCCTATGATGACCGCTTAAAACGAGTTAAACAAGAGATACATTCTCGACCGAATGTCACCTTGTTTGACAATAAAAGCTCGATCAAAAAATGGGAGGATTTTGCCGTTCAAGTTTGGAACGCTTATCCAAGAAGTCAAAAAAATAAACCTTCTATCGAATGGAATAAAAAAAATAATTTAATCCGAAAAATGTGTGCTTTTGATGGTGAGTTTGAAAGATTTGTATTTTATGATGCTGATAGTTTGGCAATGAATAAGTTGGATAAGGTTTTAGAAAAACTAGACCAATACGACTTTGTGTTTGATGACTGGGAACACACAAAACAAACTTCAGTTGCAGCTTTCGACTTGCCGAAGTTAGAACAAAAAATGTCTTTACCTGAATCTGAAATCAGACGAGAAATTCACTGTTCTAGTTTTTTTGGTTCAAAAAAGGGTATTTTAGGCGTTGAAGAATTAAAAATACTCAAAAAGCGATTGATAGAAGATAAAGAAGTCGAATTGATTAACGAAATCGCTTGGTGGTGTGACGCAGATTTATTTAGTTACATGACTTTTAGAATTGCTCGACCACTATTTAACTTTACACTCAGTCCCAATGGTGAAGATAGAACAGGTAACTGTGCTAATGCAAATCCGTTTGTGAACATTGATAATGTCCTTTACAACCAACAGGGATTAAAACCAATTCATCGCCTTCACTATATGGGCTACTCTGCTGTTGGATTTGCCCGCTTGTGTAAAGGTGAAGATGTTGATATTCGTTACAAAAATGAATTTTTGCACTATCGCTTTCTGAAGCAACCAGAGCAAAAACCGAAGCGATTAAAGCCACCTACCATAGCGGCTAGAAGCAATCGATTTATCAAAAAACTTTGGAATAAAATTAATCAAACTATTTCCTACACTTAGCTTTTGCCCAGCCTTGCTCATTAGACCTTTAGTTAGTGAGCAATGTCCACTCTCATCTTGCAAAAATGCCTAAAGTTAGTGTTTCCATTCCCACTTTTAATCGAGTTAATTTACTGCCTTTCGCAATTGACAGTGTACTCAACCAGTCTGAGCAAGACTTTGAGCTAATTATTTGTGATGACGGTTCTAGCGATCGCACACCCGAATTGATGTCACAATACACAGACAATCGGATTAAATATATCCGTCATCAGCAAAATATTGGTAAAAGTAATAATATGCGCTCTGGCTTTGATGCTGCCAGTGGTGAATATTTTATCAAATTTGATGATGACGATCGCCTAACACCCGATTTTCTCGCAAGTACAGCAGCTATTCTTGCTCAGGACTCTAGCATTGATTTTGTTGGTACAGACCATTGGATAATTGATATTAACAATGTGCGGGATGAGGCAAAAACTCAAGAAAATTCTCATCGCTGGGGTAGAAAGAATTTACCAGCAGGTGTTGTCAATAATTTGTTGGAAGTTGTATTTATTCAGCAAAGCTTTCAAGTTGGGGCGACATTATTTCGCCGTAAAACCTTGCAAGAATTAGGATATATGCAGCCAAATCTGCAAAATTGTGAGGATAATGATTTATTTGTGCGTCTAGCTTTGGCTGGAAAAAAGGGTTATTACTTACCAGAATTGTTGATGGAATATCGCTACCATGCAGAACAGCAAGGTATTAATCGAGCGATTCCTTATTTATTTGATAAAATTCAGTATTTAGAAAATTATAAGTTTGATTCTGAAAAATTAGAAAAGGTCAGGAAAAATCGTTTAACTGAAACGCAATTATTATTAGGTTTGCGTTTAATTGAAAAGGGTGAAACACAACAAGGTAGAGAGCTAGTTTTGGCGGGACAGTCTTTTTCGACTGCTAAAGCTTGGACTGGTTTAGGTTTATCGTTGTTACCAGTTGGGTTGCGAGGTAAGGCGTTTAATGCACTGCGACAGATGCAGGGTTAGAGATTGACATATTATGCAACTGACTTTTCACGTTATCTGGAAAAGCTGTGTAGGTTGGGTTGAGGAACGAAACCCAACATTGAGCCTTAATTGTTGGGTTTCACTTCGTTCAACCCAACCTACAATTATCTTGGTGGCTCATGGCTTACACAAAAACACAGAGAAGAGCTATGCAAGTTTTTACACCGCGAATAACTTATTTAAATAGCTACTAACTTCTTGACCACTCATCAATAATAGTCAAAATTGTTTTATCACCCAAGTTTTTAACAGATTTTACTACATCGCGGTAATCTTCAAACTTTTGCTTCGGTTTCTTACTTCGAGCATCAAATATGCTCTTTGCAAGTTTTTCAGCCCCAGGAATCCTAGAGCGTTGTAACTTTATAGATAACTCATCTTTATCTAAAGTGTTCAATAAAGTAAGCGGATTACTCTGTTCGCCCTTTTGAGGAATAAGGTTTTCAAGTTGCTTAAACTGACTATCTATTCTCTGTCTTTCTTGTAAAAATTCTGACTTAAACTCATTAAATTGCTTCTCAAGACGTAATTCTAAATTTGCCAGACGTGGTTCTAATTTTGTCGTTTCAGGCTGTGGTGGTGTTATTTTACCAGAAGAATCAATTCCTTTGAGAGATGAAACTTGCTTTATTACTAAATCTTCTAATTTTGGAGCAATGACAAAAGCATTAACCATTTCACCTTGTCGAGGATTTTTTTCTCTTGCCCTGACAGCAGCATAATATTCAAAATGTCCATCAACTACCGTATAGTTCTCTACTCCTGTCATTTTGACAACTAATGGTCTGATAATTCCTCCAGTTTCTATAATTATGTCTGCGAGGTTTTCCAAATCAGCTTCTGCAAAATTTGAACGAGGTTGATTAGAAGCAATACTTTTGACATCTACCAAAGAAAAATTAATCATTAATAAACTCCCATTTTTTGGATAACTTCATCTGCTAATACATTAAATTCTTCAGCCGAAATTTGAGCAGAAGTTTTTAACTCGGCAAATTTTATAATAGATTTAGGGTCAGGATATTCTAAATCTCCAACTGGGATAGTCTGATTCATACATTCTGATAACGCTGTTCTATCATAAATTACAGCTTCCATAAGTGGCAGCTGATAGCGCTCTGAAATTACTTCTCTCTGTTTAGGGAAATTGTATTGTAAAAATTTAGCATTTGTTGAGATTTTAGAAGCAAGAACGCCCATTATACTAATAGGCGGTTTACCCATCATTTCTCTAGATTCATTAATTTGATTAACAAAATTTTTGACCGTTGGTAAACCTTGGTTAGCAAATGGTTTCAAGTCGGATGGAATTATCAGGTAATCACTAGCAATCAGTGCAACTTCAGCATACAAATCTCTAGAGGGAGGAGTATCAATAATTACAACATCATAATTATTTTCTACCCTTTTTAGTTTTGTTACTAGCCTACTCCTACTAGCTAATATTTTATTTAGTTTATCCTGATATTCAATTAATGTAATATGTGAAGGAATAACATCAATTTCTGGATTGTTGAAATAATCAGATGTGCGTACTACTTCTGGAATAAAGTTAAAATCTCCTGATTCTAATAAGTGATATACGTTTAACTCTCTTAAATTATCATCTTCTTCAAATTGAAATTTAATTAATCCTGTAGCAAAAGTAGTATTTGCCTGGGAATCTATATCAACTAAAAGTACATTTTTACCTTTTTTACGTAATGCTGCTGCAAGATTGACTGCAACAGTAGTCTTCCCAACGCCACCTTTATTGTGGTAGATTGCAATCGTTTTCATTGAATGTTGCCTCTTTATTTCAAAATTTAAATTATTTTCAGTTATTTGGACTTCTGGCTTATCTACTAACTGTCCTTCTTTGAGACTCTCTCTACCAATTAAACTTTTAATTTCATCTAACTGTATCTCAACTTCCTTTCCAGAACATTGAAATACTAGTTGAATATCATATTGCAATTTTTGGTAAATTCTAATCTCTTTGCCATTAGTCAACAATCCATATCTGACATTCAAGCTGGTTAAATAATGCCTGAGTCGGGGGACATGATGATTTAAGTTTTGTTTGGGATGCTTTGCCTCCATGACAACACTTAGCGGTGAGTTGGCATCTAAAACAAAGGGAATCACTTGTGCAGCAAATGCTAAGAAATCTAAGCGGATGCTACCAATGGCAACCTCTTGATGCCAGGTGTCAGGAGTATAACCTAGCTGCGGTAGCAAATATTGCACTATGAGTTTGCTTTCAACTTCGCTTTCGTTACGGCACAGCTCAGGATTAAAAGGCAATATTTTTCTACCTCTAAATAATTAGTGGACTTGAGTGAGACAAAACCTGATATTTGCTAGATTATGGCATAGCCTTAATTATCTTGAGTGATAGAAATCACTTCTAAAATCTAAAAAATTATCATAAAATTAGTACTTTTGCTGATAAAGTCACCAATTTTGAGAGCTAGCCATATTCAAAATTAACAGGCTACGTATGTATTTCCCCATTATCCCTGTAAATGGCTAAAATCAAAGTGTTTACCTATTTGCGCTAAAGGTTTTGGCTACTGTATCTTGTCCCCATTGCCATCAACTTGTTGATAGTCAAGCTATTAGTTGTCCCTATTGTCGGACTACACTCAAAGCTTACGGTCATCCCGGTATTCCATTGCACCGCGCCGCTGGGGATGGGTATCTGTGCGACACCTGCACCTATCACGCTGACGATACTTGCAATTTTCCTAAACGTCCTTATGCCAAAGACTGTACCCTCTACCAAAATATTGAAGAGACAAAGTTAGAGTTGGAACAGCAGCGTTACACTAACAGTTTTGCTGTAACTGTGAAAAGTTGGGTAAAACGCAATCAGGCTTTGCTGTTACTTTTGGGTTTATTATTGGTCTGTTTGTTGTTCGTCATATTAAGGTCTTGATTTGGGTTCTCTGGTGAGTGGAGAATATAACGCTTCTGTGTTGAGTCTAATACAGAACTAAAGAGGGGAGCATCTCACTTTTGCAAAAGTAAGATGCTCCCCTTTTATACGACGCGCCTTTAACAGTTGACCATCATCGGCACTCAACGCGAACATTTACTCTTGTCTTAAAGGTGGTGAATTTAAGAAACCACTACTAACGAAATATGAGAAGTATTTATCAAATAGTTTAACATCCATTGGTGGACATACAATTGCAGAATCTGCCAATCCATTGAGGGTATTCTGATAGTCATAATCAACTGTATTTTGATACAACTCCATGATTGTCAAAGAATTTTGATAGACTTTTTCAGACATCATCGGTAAAAGCGGATGTAAAACATTTTCCTGAGAGTGCCTGAAATTTGCAATTAGCTCATCTTTCCACTGAGTATATGGTAATTTCTTGAGTTGATAACCATAAGAACAAATAAACTCAAAAATATCGATGATTCCAATATTTTGGTCTGGTGGGGGTACTATGTGGAAAGCTTTTCCTAGAGATTCTTGCTTTTTGGATAAATGGACAATTGCTCTGCTGGCGTAATCCACAGGAATCAATTCTTCTTTTTGATCTATGAGTTCTGGATAACTACCAAGCTGTATGCATCCTTTAATAACTCTCGGCACAAAAGAATCTTTTGTATGAGCAATACCTGTACCGCTATGTCCCATGAGAAATCCTGTTCTGTAAATGCTAACAGGTATTCCCCTAGACTTGGCAACCCATACAAGATTTTCAGCTACCCATTTGGTTTGAGCATAGCCAAGATCCAGAGCAACATAGTCTTTACAAGACTCGATGTTGTCATCTTCGTAAACTACTTTTTGTCCTGTAAAATGGCTAATTGCACCAAAAACAGCAATGGTAGAAATGTAATGCATTGGTTTAATTTTACCCATACAAGCTAATCTGAGAACTTCTTGAGTTCCGAGAACATTGGATTCTTTGATTACAGAGTATGGTTTAGCAAAATTGACTTGGGCAGCACTGTGATAAATAGCATCAATTTGCAGAGCCAGTTTTTCAAACTGTTTACTAGGAAGACCCAAGTATGGCTGTTCTAAGTCTCCCGGAATCGCAATCACATGAGAGCTAAAATTTGGATGATGAAGGGAATATTTTTCTAGGTTTTGTTGAATCTTTTTTAACCCTTCATGCTCGTTTGTGGAACGCACTAGGCAGTATATTTTTGCTTGAGTTTGGTGTAGCAGTTCATCAAGTAAAAAAGCGCCCAAAAAGCCTGTAGCTCCTGTGAGAAAAACATGACGCAATTCATTTACCTGAGCAACAGACCTTCCTTGAGCATCGATCGCGGGATCGAGTACTACCTCAGATTTTAGATCGATCGCACTGCTTAAAGCAGAAACGCCATCTCGACGCACTGTCTCTATTACCTGAGCCAGCGCTTCTATAGTGGATTTTTCAAACAAGCTTTTTAGAGGTAAATCTACTTGAAAGGTTTCTCTCACAAAAAAAATCAACTGAGATGCTAGCAGAGAATTACCGCCAAGCTCAAAGAAATTATCGTGAATTCCAACTTCTGCGATCGCTAGAACTCGGCTCCAAATTTCAGCCATTTGTGACTCAATCGGAGTACGAGGTGCGACAAATGCTGCTTCCAAATCGCTTCTATCCATTTCAGGCTCTGGTAGACTGCGAATATCTATATTGCCGTTGTATATCCGCTTAGTTTGCCGATCGCCAGGGAAGGTTAACAGGGGTAAGTTGGAAATTGTCTGGTCTGGGTTAGAGACAATACTCTGTAATAGAGTAGAAAAATTTTCCACCATCAGAGCGATCGTCTCAGCTTTAAATAGGTCAGTATTATATTCCAAGTTGCCCGATATCCCTGCTGCTGTCTCGCGCAGTTCGAGGTATAGATCGAACTTGGATGTCCGGTTATCAATTTCTAGATGGTTCATTGTCAATCCGGGAACAGTCAGCTTAGGCGTTGGGGTATTCTGAAGATTAAACATCACTGAAATCAGTGGATTTTGGTTCAAGCCCCGCTCGATCTGTAAAGCATCAACTAGCTTCTCAAACGGTAAGTCTTGGTGAGTATAACCCGATAAAGCTACTTCCCGGACTCGACCTAATAGCTTTCGGAAACTTGGGGAGCCGGACAAGTTGGTTCGCAATACCAAAGTATTGAGCAAAAACCCAATTAGTCCTTCTAATTCAGAACGGTGGCGGTTGCTAATAGGAGCACCTACTAAAATGTCTTCTTGCCCTGTGTAGCGAAATAGGAGTGTCTGGAATGCTGCCAACAAGGTCATAAACAAGGTAGTACCCTCTTGGCGCGAGAGAACATTCAGGGCATCTGTTAGGGATTTGGGGATAACGACCGATTGACGTGCACCCTGATATGTTGGCTCTAATGGTCGTGGATAATCGCTGGGCAATTCTAATATAGGTAGACTGCCGCTCAAATGTTGCTGCCAATAAGCAAGCTTATTATTTAAAATTTCACCTTGCAGCCACTGCCGTTGCCAAGCTGCAAAGTCAGCATACTGAATAGCTAAGTAAGGAAGGGGCGAAGGGTTGCCAGTGGAAAAAGCTTGATAGAGGACTGACAATTCCTCGAACAAAAGATTTAAAGACCAATCATCACAAAGAATATGGTGCAGGTTGAGGAGGAATATATGTTCCTCTGAACTCAATTGCAGCAATGTTGTTCGCAGCAATGGCCCTTGAACTAAATCGAAAGGACGTTGGGCTTCTTCAAGGATGAGCTGGCGGACTTGAGATTCCCGATCGTCTGGAGACAGCCCTTGAAGGTTCACCACTAAAAGTTTGATGGGAAAAGTTGAGTGGATAACCTGTATGGGTTGTCCGTTCAAGCTCGAATATGTAGTTCGCAGGACTTCATGGCGGTTGATAATTTCATTCAAACTCTGTTCTAATATTGTGGCGTTGAGTACACCTCTGAGGTAAAAGGCTTCGGGAACGTTGTAAAAAGCATGGTTGGGTACTAACTGGTCAAGAAACCACAACCGTTCTTGCCCAAAGGAAAGCGGTAAATCGCCATCGCGCTCAATGGATTGTATTGGCACAACAGAATATCCGATGTCTTCCTGTTGTGCTTGTCTAATGCTGTCAGCTATTTCAGAGATGGTGGGCGCTTCAAAGAAATGCCGCATTGGTAACTCAACTTGAAAGATATCGCGGATACGGCAGAGGATCTGAAAGGCTAGTAAGGAATGGCCTCCCAACGCTAAGAAATTGTCATGAACGCCAATATTTTTTAGACCCAATACATTAGACCAAATTTCTGCTACTCGTTCCTCAATAGGAGTCCGAGGAGCAACAAACTTCTCATTTGTATTCAAAGTTTGAAGGGGTGCTGGGAGGGCCTTACGATCGACTTTTCCGTTAGTTGTTAAGGGTAAAGCACTCAATTGCACAAAGCGAGAAGGGATCGCGTAGTCGGGCAATTTCTGTTTGAGAAAACGGCGTAAATTACCAATATTCGTGTCTGATGATTCGGGCTTGAGAACTACGTAAGCTACTAGGCGTTGGTCGCCAGGGGAAAATTCTTTAGCAATCACTACAACTTCTTGCACATCAGGATGTTGCCACAGTGCAGTTTCAATTTCTCCTAGCTCAATACGGAAGCCGCGAATCTTTACCTGTTGGTCAATGCGCCCAATATACTCAATGTTGCCGTCTGGTAAGTAGCGAGCTAAGTCACCTGTTTTATATAATTTACTCCCTCCTGCCTTCTGCCACCTGCCTTCTGCCTCCTCAAAAGGGTTGGGGATAAATCGTTGATCTGTCAGTTCTGGACGGTTGAGATAGCCTCTGGCTACTCCCTCGCCGCCAATGTATAGTTCTCCAGAAACACCTGTGGGTACTATCTGCATTTGTTCGTCTAACACAAGACAGTATGTGTTGGCGATCGCACGACCAATGGTTACAATGCTGTCACCTTTCTTCACTAAGGCAAATGTGGAATAGGTCGTATCTTCTGTAGGGCCGTATAGATTAAAGACTTTTTGAATATTATCCAACGTATATATCTGTTGCACCAAACGATTTTGCAGAGGTTCACCTGCTAAATTAACGATGCGAACAGAAGCGGGTATACCTTGAATTCTCAGTAACTCTGCGATCGCAGATGGCACTGTATTGATTAGAGTGACTTCTTGAGCGGCAAGTAAAGTAGGTAAATACAAGGCATTTTCTGCCAAAATCACCTTACCACCCCAACTGAGGGGAACAAATATTTCAAAAACTGAGAGATCGAAGCAAATAGATGTTGCGGCCAGCACTCCAGCTAGATCCTCTGTTGTAAAAACTTCTTTTGCCCAATGCAACAGAGCGACTGTGCTGTGATGTTCAATAGCTACCCCTTTCGGTTTACCAGTCGAACCGGAGGTGTAAATGACATAAGACAGGTTTTTATCTGTCACTAAACAGGTTAAATTCTCCTGACTTTGTTGAGTAATTGCCTCTTTATCACTATCTAGACAAACTATATGGGCCTGATGCTCTGGAAGCTTTGAAAGCAAATTTTGTTGTGTCAGCAGTATCGATAACTGTGAGTCCTCTAACATTAAAGCTAGACGCTCTGAAGGATAGGCTGGATCTAAGGGGACATAAGCTCCGCCTGCTTTAAGGATGGCTAATAGTCCAACGATCGTTTCCAGCGATCGCTCCACGCAAATGCCAACTAGAACCTCAGGTTTGACATTCAGGGTTTGTAGATAGTGCGCTAGTTGATTAGCTCGCTGGTTAAGTTCTTGATAAGAAACTTGTTTGTCCTCAAAAATTACTGCAATTTGCTCAGGTGTTTTTTCTACTTGATATTCAAACAACTGATGGATGCATATATCATTTACGTAAACTGCTGGATTTTGATGCCATTCTAGAAGCAGCTGGTCTACTTCTATCTTGGGTAGACTGAGGTCTTGTTGAGAACTTTCAGTAGAATTTTTCATGACGAAACAGTATTTTTGAATCCTACTATCTTATTTGCAAATATTTAAAGTGGCTAGTCACAATTATCCTGAATTCAATAATATTCAACCTTATTAGTTTTCAATAAAGAATCATGTCAGAAAAGTTGTTTGTACTATTGATAATTTTTGGGATATATTAGATACCGCTATTAGTTTAACTTCCTAATTTATATTTCGATTGCTATAAATTCAAAACTTAGTTATACCATTTCTTTATGAGGCTGCGCAAACCCTTAACTTCTTTCTTTCTTGGCGCTCTTGGCGTACTTGGCGGTTCGTTTCTCTTTCTTATTTCGATTTAGCGCAACTTCATACAGAATTGGTATTACTTAATATTAAAACTAAACTGTTAAATCCGGGTTTGGTGACGGTTTCTGTGAATTGAATCATAAAATGGCAGTCATTGCCACTTTCTGCTTAAAAAACCGCCACTTTATCCTTATAAGTAAGTGACATTCGCCTTTTGTAAAAAAGTGTAATGTTTCTACTTGGTATCAGTTTAGAGGAATGAAAGCAGAGTGGGCATTTCGTAAGAATTAATTGTTCAATAGATAGGGAGAACAATCTCAAATTCAGTTCCCTCAGTGGGCTGAGAACGCACAGTTAAAGTACCGCGATGTTGTTGGATAATAGAGTAGCTAACAAATAACCCCAAACCTTGACCGCGACCAACGGGCTTTGTGGTAAAAAACGGTTCAAAAATCCGCTCTTGCAGACTCACAGGAATCGTACTATCTGTATTGGCGATCGCAATTCGTAACCATTCACGATCTATCACTCCAGTACGAATCCGAATTTCTGGGTGTTGGCTGCTTTGAGGATTATCTCGAATCGCATCAATGGCATTGTTAATAATATTCAGGAAGACTTGATTCAACTGGCTAGGATAGCAAGTCACCAGAGGTAGATCGCCATACTCCTTAATGAGGCGCACTTCGGGTTGATTTTCAGAAGCTTGTAAGCGATGTTGCAAAATTAACAGCGTGCTTTCAATACCACTATGTAAATCTACAGCTTTGATTTCGGCTTCATCTAAGCGAACAAAGTTGCGTAAACTCTGGACAATTTTGCTGATGCGATCGCTACCAACCTTCATAGATTCTAAGATTTGATTGGCATCTTCAAACAGAAAATTGAGGTCAATTTCTTCTTGCTTATCTTGAATAGCTCGACTAGGTTGGGGATATTCCTGCTCATAAAGCATCAGTAAACTCATCATGTCTGCGACATAATTTTCCGTATGGATGAGATTACCCTTGATAAAATTAACTGGATTGTTAATTTCGTGAGCAATCCCAGCTACCAATTGACCAAGGGATGACATTTTTTCGCTATGAATTAATTGTCCTTGAGTTTGCTGCAATTTTTTCAAGGTCTGCTCTAAATCTTGGGCTTTTTGGTTGAGAGCTTGGGTTTTGTGTTCTACCTCTGCTTCTAGGGTGTAAGAATAGTTTTCGGTTTGTTGATACAGACGGGCATTTTCCACAGAGATGGCGGCTTGGCTTGTTAAAAGTTGGAGAATCTCGATGCGATCGCTGGTAAAAGCACCTAAAGTTAAGTTGTTCTCTAGGTACAAAATACCGATGAGTTTTCCTTGGCGACTAATGGGAGTACATAAAACTGATTTGGGCTGGTGAGTGATAATGTAGCGATCGCTGGCAAATTGCACTGCTGTACTCAAGTCTTCAAACACAGCTGTCTCTTGAGTTCTTGCTACTGCATAAATCAAACTTTGGGGAATTTCTGAGTATTGCTCTAAGGGAATTTTTAAGGTTTTTACTTCTTGTTGATCGGCTTGAGCTACAACTAACCATTGTTCCTCTTGGCGAAGAACCAAATGACCGATTTGTGCGCCAGCATTGGCGATCGCGATCTGCATCAAGGTTGCCAACAGTTTCTCTAATTCAATTTCTTGAGAGATGGCTTGTGCGGCTTTCATCACCGCTTGTAAATCTAAGTATAAATTTTGGTTGCTAGAACTTTTAGTTACACTTCTCATCAAAGTTAAGGGGATAGTTGCCGTAGATGCGATCGCAAGATTAGGCGATTGGAGAAGGGCTGTTAGTAGTTGCGGATATTGTTCTTCTAAATGGGTAACTTTCGCCTTTGCACCCCAATGGGCGTAGCAGTAGTAGGCTTGTTGCATATAGTCTGCGGCCAGCTTCTCTTTGCCCCAAGCTAGGTAGAATTTGGCAGCCAGCTCATTGCTGAGTGCTTCTTCTTGGATATAGCCGTTTTCTTTTGCCCCCTGAATGGCTTTTTCATAGTAGGTCATTGCGTCTAAATGACCCAAAATTTTTGCCCGCTCTGCTTCAACTAAATCATATTTGTGCTGATGATTGGCGGGAGCGTGGAACGCCCACTGACTCATCAATTTCTGGTTTTCTGCAACTTTTTCTAGTGTTGATTGTTGCTCTGCCTGATTGCCATTTGAACAGGTAGCCAAAAGAGCAAGGGAGTAGTAGAAATTATGTTCCGCAAACTGCAAGAAGCCAACCATGTTTCCCCGGTATTTTTCGGCTTCTTGAGCATAGATCGGTGCCTGCTGATAGTCCTCAAAGATGAACAGAAGAATGGTCTTTGCCAGATGGAGCAGGAACAAGAGAGTTCCGTTTTGAGTTTCAATTAAAATCGGCAGTATTTTTTGCTCGTCGAAACTCTCCCCAACGAGTATTAGGTGATCTTCTGCTGCTCCCATCAAATTCAACACGAGCTGACGACAAATTTGCCCGAAGTAAATTTGATACTCTTGTTTGAATTTCAACAACAAATCGATGTATTTTTGCTGTTGCTGATTCACCTGTTCCAGTGTTTCGCCGACGAAGAAAAGATAGTTACAGTACGAGGAGGCGTTGTAGCAGGCATACTCTATATCACCCGCTTCTAATCCAACCTGAATAGCTTCACGTAAGGGAGCGATCGTTTTGCGAGCGGGTTCTTGCCAGTGCCGCACAAACACATCAAAAATGTTAACCACTTTTGCATACAATTTCCTCTCGTTGAAGCGCTCCAGCAATTTTAATCCTAATTTTCCAAACCGATAGCCTTTTTCAATTCCGGTTGGGCTACCACATAAAACCAGACCATAAAAGGTGTAGCCAAATGCCGAAAATGCCGAGTTGCCAAATTGAATCGATAAGTTCACTAACGTGTAAGCAATCAGTGGTAACATATCTGGTTTAGCGTTTAGGCTGGGAGTGACCATTGCGATCGCAATTCGCATGGCTGCCAACTTGTGCGGATCGAGCATCTCTGGCAGGTTCATTAAATCCTCGATCGCTAACTCCAGTGGGGGTTCTTTAAACAGCGGTTCACCCAAAAACTCCAGCACTTGTAGACAGATGTCGATCGCTGCCAGCATTTGATTTTGAGCAATGTAGAAATAAATCCTGATTTCATACATCTTCACCTTTTGCAGCAAATCCTGGGCGTGCTGAAGAACAATTTCTGAAAGCTGTTCTGCCTGCTCGAAATGGGCAGTCAGGTATTCAATTTCAGCCGCTTCTGTATAAAGAGCAAGGGTCAGGTCGTAATCATGTTCCCAACCGTTTTCTGGAAGCACTGCTAGTCCTGCTGTAAAGTATTTACTTGCCGTTTCATAGGCGGTTGCTGCCTTGGCTTTTTGTCCTGCTTGCAGGTTCATTTGAGCCAGTTCATGGCGTTGAGCTAGATTTAATTCTTGCAGCCTGGAGATTTCGTCACCTTTTTGTGCATTCAACAATCCAGGAGAAGTTTTTTGAGCCGTCAATCTTAGACCGTAATTCAATTGATTGACAATTTCAAAAATTTTCCCTTCTCGCTCTGCTTCAGGCGTATTTGCCCACAGTTGTTGCCCAATTTTGAAGTGGGTAGACTGTTTTCGATCTTCTGGAATCAGACCGTAGGCAGCTTGTTGGACGCGATCGTGCAAGAATTTATAAGGAACGACAATCTCACCACCGCGATCGGTGTTGCCTGAGTTGTTTGATTGGAAGAACTTGTAGGTTTCACTAATGGGGAGAATCAGCCCTTCTTGTAACGCCGTCCATAGGTTGGTCGCTATATCAATAAGTGATTTTTCAGAGACCATTGCCAAGGTCTTCAAATCAAATTGGTTGCCAATACAAGCCGCTAGTTTCAAAACCTCCTGTGTATCCACCGGAAGTTTCTGCAACTGCAATGCCATGAACTCTACCACTCCATCGGTCAATGCCAACTGCCGCACCGAAGCCAGATCGCATTGCCAGTAACCCAGTTCTGGCTGGAACTGAATCCAACCCTCCTCGTGCAGTGCTTTGAGAAACTGCGTTGTAAAAAAGGGATTCCCTTGGGTTTTCTGGTATACCAATTGTGTCAGAGGTTGAGCCAGTTCACTGGGACAACTTAAGGTGTCTGCCACCAACTGATTCACCGTTATTTCCACCAAGGGTTCCAGGGTAATCGTATTGACGGTAGCTTGGGCTTGCTGAATCTGCTCCAGCGTCAGTATCAAGGGATGAGTCGGAAAAACTTCATTATCTCGATAGGCACCCAGAATAAGTAAAGATCCAGAACTGGCTTCACTCATCAATAATTGCAGCAAGTTCAGAGAAGCCGAATCTGCCCATTGCAAATCATCTAGAAACATCACCAGCGGATGCTCAGGGGTGGTGAAAACCTCGATAAATTTCTGAAAGAGCAAATTGAAACGATTTTGGGCAGCATTACCAGATAGTTCTGGGACTGGCGGCTGTTGACCGATAATTCGCTCTAGTTCAGGGATCACATCAACGATCGCTTGTCCGTTTTCACCCACAGCCGCCAAAATTTTCGCCTTCCACGCCGCCAATTGGACATTACTCTCACTCAGCAGTTGTCCCATCAAATCACGAAAGGCTTGCATAAAGCCACTGAACGGAATATTACGCTGGAACTGATCGTACTTGCCTTTGATGAAGTAACCGCGTTGTCTGACAATCGGTTTATGGACTTCATTGATCGCCGCAGTTTTACCAATCCCGGAAAATCCTGCTACTAGCATCATTTCTGAACTGCCATTAGCGACGCGCTCAAAAGCTTTGAGCAAGGTTGCAACTTCTGTTTCTCGCCCATAGAGTTTTTCGGGGATAATGAAGCGATCGCACACATCCCGTTGTCCCAGGACAAAACTTTCTATTCTACCCGTTGCTTTCCATTGATTGAGACAGCATTCTAAGTCATGCTTCAAACCCAAGGCGCTCTGATACCGATCTTCGGCATTTTTCGCCATCAACTTCAATACTATCTCTGAGACGATCGCGGGAATTTCTGGATTAGTGCTGTGTGGGGCGAGTGGGAGCTTGGCTAAATGACAGTGTACTAACTCCATCGGATCGTTGGATTGAAAGGGTAATTGTCCAGTCAAAAGTTCGTACAATGTCACCCCTAAAGCATAGAAATCACTACGATAATCAATACCGCGATTCATTCGTCCGGTTTGCTCTGGGGAAAGATAAGCAAGGGTTCCTTCCAACACATTAGGATTTTGGATTTCCTGGGTTTCGCGGGGGAGGAGAGAGGCAATGCTGAAGTCAATCAGCTTGACTTGTTGCGATTCTGGATGAATCAGAATGTTAGCGGGTTTGATATCTTTGTGGATGACTCGATGCTGGCAGACATCATGGAGAATATCAGCAATTTGTCGAGCTATTTCTAAAAATTCCCGTAAAGATAGGGAATAATTTTGGGTATAATCTCGTAGGGAAATGCCGCCAAAGTCTTCCATCACTAAGGCATAGCTGTTACCGTATGCTTCTAGGCTTAATGGATGGATTATGCCAGGAATGTTGAGATTTTTGGTAATTGTATACTCGTTACGAAACTGTAATAATTCATGAAAGGTGGGGTAGTCTTGCTGTAATAGTTTAATCACCACCGGACGCTGACTTGACTCCTGCACTGCTCGATAAACTATTGTCTGAGAACCTGCATATAGCTGCTCAACAATGGCATAACCAGGGATATACGGCAATGGATTGGAGTAGGGGATTGCTGCCAGTGTCGTCATAACGTCAAGCTAAAATCTTTAGAAGAAGTTTGTAATTTTAATATTTCCCAAAAATTTGGCAGAATAAACATTACGTAACTTGTATACATAATTAATTGAGCCACAACTAGGCAGAATTCAATGCTGTTTGCACGAAGATTGTCAATGGCAGTTATATCAACAAGTATGCGAACAGTTAGTGCAGCAGTTCTAGATTAAAAGGGGAGCAATGCGATTTTGTGAGATGACCTACCTAGAGAGCGATCGCTAATCAACTCTTACGTATAAATTAGACTTCTTGCAGAAGTGGGGGAAAGGGGAAGGGTTAAAGGGAAAAGGGATGGAATTTCCCCTTTACCTTTAACCTTTCCCCAACCGGAAAGCAAAAGTTACTTTTGCAAGATGTCTATTGAATATAGTGCGGCAATTCCTTCAAACGCTTCATCCAAAATCGCCACTATCGGGAATGGTCAAAAATAACAAACCATACCCAATCCCTAATCTTCAGGCTGTGATGATTTTGGATGCTTCTGCAATTTTCAAATTGTGGTGATTTTGGATGTTTCTGCAATAGGTTCAATTTGTATGGGTAAGGCTTTTTCTTCAAAGATGGCTAAGTCGAACCAAAAAGTGGTGCCAATGCCGACTTCACTCACTAGATGGACTTTACTACGATGTCTGTCGATGATATTTCTAACAATCGATAAACCTAAACCCGTGCCTTCTAGGGTATGAACTCGGTTTTCTACGCGGAAGAAGCGTTCAAAAATTGAGTGTTGATCTTCTGTGGCGATGCCAATTCCAGTATCGGAAATTTCAATCCGCACTGGTGCAAATTCGGTGTGACTGGGGTTGAAATCTAGTTGGTAGGCGCGGATTGCTACTTTACCACCGGCTTTGGTGAATTTAAGCGCATTACCAATCAGGTTGCCAAACACTTGTACTAATAGATCGTAATTACCTAATACTAGCGGCAAATTAGGGGCAACTTCCTGAACAAGTTCAACACCTTTATCTTTTGCATTGAGTTGGTAAGTACGCAGGGTTTGCTCGATCGCTTGGGCTAAATCTACGCCATCAAAGCTGTAGTTGCGACCAGATTCGAGTTTTGATAAATCCAAAACATCGTTAACTAAGCGAGTTAGGCGATCGGTTTCATGATTGACTGTTTGCAGAAACTCTTGCCGTTCTTGTACAGCCAAGTCTTCGCCGTAGTCGTGCAGGGTTTCAATATAAGTTTTAATGTTAAATAAAGGCGTTCGCAGTTCGTGAGAAACGTTGCTGATAAATTGACTTTTTGCATCGTTTAGTTCGACTTCACGGGTTATATCTTGAATAGTAATCGCAATACCTTTGATGCTTTCTCTTTGCAGGTTGAGTACTGTAGTCAAGAGAATACGGATCGTCCGTGGGGTGGGTTGGTTGATGAAAATTCGGAATTCGGCGCTTTCGCATTCGCCTGCTGCCATTTCGTACAAGGGACGGGTGATTTCGATTTGTACTGATGCTGGCAAGTGATGCAAGACATTGCAACCTACTACATTAGCGGCTTCCCAGCCAAAAATTCGCTCTGCTGTGGGGTTGACTAAAATCACTTGCATATTGTTATCAATCAACACGGCACCATCTGCGATCGTGGAAACTAGGGTTTCTAGCTTGGCTTTTTCTGCGGTTAGTTCCTCAATATTCTGTTCTTCATAGCGCTCTAATCGCTCTGCCATCTCATTAAAGCTTAAAATTAATTCTCCTAGTTCGCCGCCTAAAGGTAAATTAATGCGCTGCTTAAAATTCCCGGTAGCAATTTGCTTTACCCCTACCAGTAGTTCTTTAATCGGCTTGGTGATGGTCAAAGCGTTAATCACTCCTGCCAAAATCACCATTACCCAAATGGTGATAAAAACGGCAATGGTGACATCGCGGGTAAAATTGGTAGAGATAACAGCGGTCTGATTGGGGTTGAACCCGATCGCTAATACACCTAAGTATTTTTTATTGACGATTAGGGGAATAAATACATCGGTAACTGTCCCATCTGGAGTTGTGTGTTGCCGCACCATCGGCTTTTCCCCATCACCAGGGTAATCTTCTGGCAGTTGTATCCGCCGTTTAATGGTAAGGGAATTTTCTACCTCGGCTTCCCAAAAAGGAATGCCAAAAAAGATTTCCCCGTTTTCATCGGCATAAAGCATATAACGCACGCTAGAGGTGCTGCTATAGAAACGTTGGGAAAATCGGGCTACCTCGGTGAGATTATTGTCCGCGACCAAGGGGGCAACGTTGGCAGCAAGCAGCAGCCCTAAATCACGACCAAAGCGGGTGTCATTCATCCGCGCATCCTGCTGGATTGTATTTACAGCCCAGAAGGTCAAACCACTCATCACCAACGAAACTACCATTGTGGCCACAGCCAGCAGTTTAGTCTGGAGAGTGAACTCCGACCACCAACTTGCGATCGCATCTCGAATTGATTTGAATAGATTTAGCATTTTAAATAAAGTTGTTAGTAGTCTTTGTTATAAAGCCCAACAACTAAAAAATTAACAGTTAATTTGACAAATATGTTAGGGAAATGGGGAATAAAGCAGTGTAAGAGGTATCCCGATTAAGGTGGTCTTAACGAATTTACCTCATTTCAGCCATAATAGTTAATATCCAGTTGAGAATTAACGCCTTAAACTCATTTTTGTGACTATTGGTTACGCACAGATGAGCAGTCTAACAAAAATCCAACCTGTCGTGATTTTGAGCTAATTATCCGACTCAGGTTAGCGCTAGTAAACTTGAACTCAGCCCAAGATATTCCAACCGAAGCGTCAACGCTACGATGCTACTGCAAAATCTGTGTGCTGCCGCATCTTAGGCTCATGGAATGCCAACACTATATCTTCCTTGGCAACACCTGCACGAACTAGGTCAGTTGCGATTCCATCTTCAGTCCAATCTTCCTCAATCCAGAATTTGCAATCTCGAATCCGAACGTAGACAGTCATACCAGTAATGCGTTCGCCATTTTGCCAACCAAGGTTCATCCAAATATAGTGACCCTTTGGCTCATCGATAATTAAGAATGTTTCGATGTCTCGGTTAGGACGACGGTTACATAGTTCTACATACTCCGTCAGGATACGCTTAATTATCTGGGGATACTCAGTTAATTTATCCATTGGGTGATTTTCTCTGTTTCTGTATCGACAACAATGAGTGGAAGTTGATGTTTGTGGAGGATGAGTTGAATCACATCCTGGTTGAAAAAGCAATTATTAAGCGATGCCTACGGCGGCAAGCTACGCACTGACAGCAAGGTAAAGTTTACGCTCTGGTGCTGTTTCCTCTAAAAGATAACGCTAGATGTCATACTGACCGAGAGCTTCTTTCAAATCTTGTATCTTTAGATGCGCCAACAAAGCTTTTTACTTCAACAACAAGTTTTTGCCCATCTCGTTCAGCCCCAATTGGGCGTTCAGCACCGAGATCGGCGTATAAGGTTGTTCTTCGATACTGAATTACGTAGGGGTCGTCTGTAATCACCCAACCGTCCTTGATGAGTGCGTTTTTTACCGCATTATGGATAATGTCTAACTTGGGCATAGCTAGAGTATAAGTCAGCCTCGTTGCCTGATGGAAATTAGCGCCAGCCTTAAAGCTGATATCAAACTGGGTTTGGATTGGATGCCTTGAACATTAAATTAACTTTGCAAGGAATTGAAGGTATTTTAACGCATAAGCTTTAAAAAAATTTACAAACCGACTTCTAGCTCCAAATTAGTTTGCAAAGTATCCAGTCTAGGAGTGACCCATTTTTCATGCCAGTAGCTTACTAAATCTATTTGAGTAAAATCTTTCCATACCAGCTGATTTGTATTTCCCAGCAGATACTCCTGCCAATTCTCAGCCAGGATGCAACGATAATATCCTCTTTGCCAACCAATACTAAGCATATCTTCTGACAAGCCAAGTTCACGTAAACCTCTTTTCAAGATACGCATTTTCCAATTTGGTCCCTCGCCAAATTTATAACTATTAAAAACATCGTCTGGTACAACTTGTCTAATTAGTTCCCAACTACCATTCGCTGTTATGTGAAGATGGCTTTGCCCTTTCGTATAATCTATAAAATCCCAGTTTGCTAGGCGATTATAGATTGCTGACTTACCAAATGCTCCTAGTGTATCGATATAAACAAGATAAGGCTTTTTATTTTCTCCAGTAATAACAGAAGGACTATCTTTATATTTTTGATAAAAATCTTGACGAACTTTTGGAAACATTAAAGTAAGGGCAATGAGCTTAGAGCCAAGTACCTTATTATATGGCGGGATTGCTCCAAGAATATATGCAGTCATGCAATTATATAATCGTTGCATTTTTTGATCTTTTGTCCACCCGATAGATTGGTCATCTCTGACACCCAAACCAATAACGGGATCACAAAGACCAACTATTCCGATCAACTTATCGTTTTGACGATCAAAGACAAAGTATCGAATGCGTCTTCCATAACCGACTGTAACAGGTACAGACCAATAGGAGGTAGCAAATCCCCAAAGTCGTTGGTGTTCGGTTTTGGATTCAACCATAACGAGATAAGGATTAATTCTAGATATATCAATATCTGAAGGCTGTGCGAGATATTTCTGAACTTTACTTTTATACTCTTGTCCTTTTGAATTCGTTTGTTCAGCTAATTTTCGCTGAACTTCTCTGAAGTCTTCTACAATAACTTTACGTGTTTTTTCGTGCCATATAACTCCATAATCTTTTAGATTACTAATAATTTTTCGCTTCAGAGCTAGTTTGTGCTTTTCTTCCATCATGTTTTTTATCTGAAAATTCGTAAGATTGCACTTCTAGCCCAAATTAATCTTTAGAATTTAGCCTCTGGATAAACCTTTCCTTCTACAAGCTTTTCAAACTCAGTAACGCGCACAGGAAGCGCAAAAGCTTGATCGGATGAAACCATATAGAGATTACCTGCGATCGTCTCGCGCTGAATAAAGTTTGATATCACTCCATCATAGTTGATGTTGGACTTTACGAGTGCCTTAATATCATCGGAATTGCCCATATGAAAGGCAAAGAAATTTTCTGCTTGGGTTCTAATTTCATCAGAAATCGCGGAGGGGCGTTGTGTTACAGCAACTAATCCTAATCCAAATTTCCGTCCTTCTTTTGCCACTCTGACAAATGGATTTGCATTGGATTTTACAAATTCGTGAGATAAAACATTTTGGGCTTCTTCTACAAAGACAACGGCATTAACAACTTCTTCTGGTTCATCCGAGGTAAATTTCTCTTTGTTGCTCTCAAAGAGTTTGCGAACCAGAATAGTTGAAATAATACTGGCATCCATGTTGTCTTTTAAAGATAAATCAATAATGACAGTCTTCCCTTGCTTTAGATATTTGAATACATCTTCAATAAGCTTTGATGATCTGGAATGTAGATTACCTTCATCAATTAAATGACGAATTCTCTTTATGATTGCCATGATTGTTTTTCTGGCAGAGACATCCTCTTTAAGGTTGCCTTTTGCATCAGTCTTCTGTTCGCCAAAAAAATCAGAAAAATCTTGATGAAGTTTGCTTGGGTTTTTAACATAGTCATCAATATTTCCAATAAAGCCAGGTACACCTTCCTCATCAAGGTATAGAAGAAAAGATTTCATAACTTCAGAAAAACCAGCCCCAAAATTCAAGATGTCACCTACTGCTAAGTGCTTATGCATATTGAGTGTAACTTTACCGCCGAAAATGAATCGATTTTGTTTCGTATAAATATCGGGTAGTTTCTTGTCAGTATACACGACAACATTATCCCGAATTGAGTTTTCATTGATATCTCCCAATCCGTATGTAGCCGTGCCACGTAAAAAATATTCACCATTCAAATCGAAAATCAACTTTCCATATGAAGTATCACGAGTCATATGGTAAAGAAGTACTTTAACAAGATTGGTTTTTCCGAAACCAGATTGGGCAAATACCATCGTGCGTCTGCTACGCAACTTATCAATCCTAAAAAGAATTGGTCCTTTATCTTTGAAGATCGTTTCTCCTACACATAGATATCCAATTTCAACACCATTTTCATTCGTTTTATTGAGGATTGATTCTATCTCACGCTTGTTCAAATGTCTTGCAATATAAGAAACTGTTGGTAGTTTCCTCACAGCAGTTGTGAAGGCGATCGTAGAACCACTGTCTGTAAATGTGCCTAAAATACAAACTTTGTATGTATAGCTGAACATCTTTTGTTTATCACGTTCAGAAAGCTCCCTTTCTGCAATTCGAGCATAATGTACAGCAACCAAAGTTTTTTCTTGTGACTTGAAAATAGGATCTTCGTCGTATATTTCAGCCTCAACCCTTGCAAGATACTTTGTACTACCCTCATCTTTTGGAGTCAAGACGATAAAATCACCAGTTTGTGGACTGGCTTTAGCGTCTTCATAGGAAGAATAGATTAATAGTGCATCCTCAGTTGTTTTTTGACCATATAGAACACCAAAATCTGCTTTGTTAGCTTTCGACATAAAGAGTCCTCTTAAAATCTGTCATGCATATTTAGAAAAAGATTTTCAATATCAACGTTATCCATTCTCTGATCTCTATAAAGAGAGTACTTTAGACGAGCGATTATTTCTTCTTTAAAGTTCTTTTTTAGAGATATAAAATTGTGAACTTCACATAGCGGATAAGGATATCCAAGAATATAATGTTCCTGGGTGAGTCGAGTTAGCTCTTTAAATATTAAAGCCAGTTGTGCTCTATCTCTTTCAATGGTGTTTGATCCAATTTCTGGAATAGCATCAAAGATATTGACATCCAGTATAAGCCAATCGTAGTTTTGTAGCTTTTCCACATAATCTAACCGAGCTGCCATAAACAACCCAAATCCTCTTCCTCCGCGAATCGATTTCTTGATAAACATATCTCCCTGATATGCTGCCTTGAGAACTACATCAGGCACTTCAAACCAGCAACAAAGTTTCTTCCGCTTTGGATCTGTTTCTACAAAAGGATATTCATACTTAAGTTGATCCTGAAGATAATTATCAATCTGTTTAAATGTATAAGCTAGTTCCATCTTGGTAAAAGATTGTTTAGTAACAGCAACTACCTTAACTCCTTTATAATGAGCATATTCTCCTAACTTCACTAAGTAAGACTGTTTCACTTGTAGAGGGCGTAACGTACCATCTCGTAAAATAAAATCTCCAGCCTTTGTTTCTGGACGTTCAATGATTTCAAGAATAAGCGCAATCTCCAAAACTTCCTGACAGAATCCCAGTAGGGTTGATAGATTTGCACAAATTTGTTCTCTTTTGTACGCGAAAACCTTATCTGGTACATCTGCTAAAAAGTTGAATAGACATTTTATTGGCTCTAAAGTTAGAAGCTCATCGTAAATATCATTCAAGTGACCTGGATGTGTAATAAGAATATTATGTGGATAATATGCCTGTCCAAGTATTACTGGATCGTCTAATAAGTTCATTCTAGTCTGCTTACCCTTGTGAAAGCAGATGTAACCAGCAGCATAAATAGCGATGCATAGACCGTTGTAGAATTGCTCACTGTTATAACTGCCATCTATCGCATAAAATCTTCTGTCACTGTCATCAATTTGATCGAATGGAATGATTTCAAATATTTGAGGAGTTTCTATATTCTCTTCGTGCCCAATCACAGGAATACCATAATTTTTGTTGCTTCTTGTGTTGATATGTTTGGCAACCAACTCAATAGCACTATCAGGGATTTCTTTTCCTGGCATATCTTACCTTTAAGAGTATTGCTTTAGAAGATTTTACCTAACGTTTTTCATCTTAGTATAATATTTGTCGAGTAGCTTGTCGTATAAGCATTATCATTTATGTCTACGATGCCTAAACATAGTTCAATCTAGGCATCGTTAGCTACCCTATGCCTGTTAAGTGTGCGGTATTGTCCATGCAGTGTACCCGATTGTTAGCTAGCCTATTGGTAACAACAGAGCTTCATAACGGCAGAATCAGTCGCACAAATTCTTGAACAAGCAACATCATGCAATCGCTTATGGAATTTCCCCCTACTTTGCCCTAACCACTCTATGCCCAATATCTCTTCGGTAATATATTCCCTCAAACTGGATATATTTGATCCCTGCGTAGGCTTGAGCGATCGCTTGCTCAAAATTTTCTCCAATTCCCGTCACATTTAATACTCGACCCCCATCTGTAACTATTTGTTGTTGCTGGTTCAATTTCGTACCTGCATGAAATACAGTTGCTCCTGCTGCTTCTGCCTGCTCAATACCAGTAATCACCCGGCCCTTTTGATATTCTCCTGGATAACCACCGGAAGCGGCAACGACAGTGGCAGATGCTCCCCCTTTCCAAGCAATGGGCGGCAATTCACTTAAGCGCTGCTGTACGCAGGCTAGAATCAACTCTTCTAAGGGTGTTTCTAACAGTGGCAAAATCACCTGGGTTTCGGGATCGCCAAAGCGACAGTTAAATTCCAAAACTTTCAAGTCGCCATCGGGTGCAATCATTAACCCAGCATACAGCACGCCTCGGTAATCAATGCCTTTAGCTCTTAAGGTGGCGATCGCTCTTTCTAGTACTTCTGTTTGAATGCGTGCCATCAACTCTGGTGTAGCGATGGGTGCTGGGCTGTATGCTCCCATCCCGCCAGTATTTTCGCCTGTATCGCCGTCACCAATCCGCTTATGATCTTGCGCTGGCAACAAGGGTCTAATTGTTAACCCATCAGTCAACGCTAAAACTGACACCTCTTGCCCAGTCAAACATTCTTCAATGACGACAAATTCACCAGCACTGCCAAATTGTCCTTGAAAAATTGCATCAATGGCACTTTCTGCCTGTGCAACTGTTTCAGCTACCGTTACACCCTTACCAGCCGCCAAGCCATCAGCTTTGACAACAATGGGCGCTCCCTGAGATTTGACGTAAGATTTTGCTGCCTCAGCCTCCGTAAATACCGCAGCCTGTGCCGTCGGAATCCCTGCTTCTTGCATTAAAGCTTTTGCCCAAGCTTTACTCGCCTCAATTTGCGCTCCGGCTCTGACTGGGCCAAATACCATCAATCCTTTGTCTTGGAGGTAATCTGTGATTCCCTTAGATAGCGGAACTTCTGGCCCAACTATTACCAGAGTTATGCCATTTAAGAGAGCATATCGGCTCATCCCCTCAAAATCGTCTACTGCTAAGGGCAAATTTTGGCAACGTTCCATACTTGCCGTACCCCCATTGCCTGGTACACAGATAACTTGCTCAATTTGCTTAGATTGCAACAGTTTCCACGCCAGAGCGTGTTCGCGCCCTCCATTACCGACAACTAAAACTTTCACTAATTTCCTCGTGCGTCCCTTGCAAAATGAGAATACCTGATTCAACTCTCGCGGATCAATTTTTTCATCAATTCTCACACTTGTGCAAGTTTCTGATGATTTAGTATACCTCTTGTAAAAGTCCCCTAATATTCCACTCCCAGCCCCTCACCGCCTGCCTACGGTGTCACACAAGTCGAATTACCCCCCTTAATCCCCCCGATGTATTGGGGGGAAACCGGAAAATCTAGTTCCCTCCCCTTTATAAGGGGAGGGTTAGGGTAGGGTAAAACCTTGGTTACTCAATTTTAGCCATTAAATTCCAACTGCATTTATTCTAAAAATTAAATTTCACTAATTAGTAAAGTTTTAATTTTTATTGCTAACAATTACTAAATCAAGTTAATAACATATTTTCAGCACAAGTGTATTAGTTAAATTATCTTTTCTGCTGATACGACTCAAATTATCTATGAAAAAATCCTCAATCAATAACCAATTTTTGATTATAATTATTAACCTGTGAATATAACGGTTGATCGGGATACAAAAAATCAGCAAAATGGTTAAAATTATCGTTACTGGAGTCGCAGGCTTTATTGGTTCTCATCTTGCAGAAACATTGCTACAACAAGGAAACGAAGTAATCGGGATTGATGAATTCAATGATTATTACGATCCGATGTTAAAGCGAAACAATGTTGCACACTTATATCGTTTACCTGGTTTTGCATTAATTGAAGGAGATATGCAGTTTTTAGATTGGCAGAAACTCCTAAAAGATGTTGATGTAGTTTACCATCAAGCGGCACAAGCAGGGGTCAGAGCAAGTTGGGGTAAAGCTTTTCGAGGCTATACAGAACGAAATGTTAACGCTACACAAGTTTTGCTGGAAGCAGCTAAGGATGCTAAACACCTAAAAAGATTAGTGTTTGCCTCTTCATCTAGTGTATATGGTGATGCCGAAACATTACCTACTCACGAGAGAATTTGTCCTCAACCGGTTTCTCCTTATGGCATTACAAAGCTAGCGGCAGAGTTTTTATGCGAACTGTATTACAAGAATTTTGGTGTGCCCTGTGTGACATTGCGCTATTTCACAGTTTATGGCCCGAAACAGCGCCCAGATATGGCATTTCATAAGTTTTTTCAATCCATTTTGCGCGATGAGGCGATTCCTATTTATGGCGATGGCCAGCAAACGCGGGAGTTTACCTTTGTTAGTGATATTGTCGCCGCTAATTTAGCCGCCGCTACCGCACCCGAAGCAGTGGGAGAAATCTTTAATATCGGTGGTGGGAGCAGGGTAGTTTTAGTAGAAGTCTTAAATACAATTGAAGAAATTGTTGGGAAGCCAATCAAAAGAAACCATATAGAAAAAGCGATGGGAGACGCCCGCCACACTGCTGCTGATGTATCTAAAGCACAGAAAATTCTTGGATATCAGCCGCAAGTCTCTTTAAAAGAGGGTTTGACGCAGGAATGGGAGTGGGTGAAATCTTTGTATTCCCTATCTTCCTAATTTTCCTCATTTTCTTTATCTGTTTAACCGTTTTGCCCTTAGTTGGTAGTCAAAACAACACTTTGGCGCACAGCACGCTTGCGATCGCTTTTACGAGTACCTCCAGCCATCTGATACTCATGGCTATTTTTTCCAAACTTATAAGCAACGCCAAGTAAAATTTTTTCAGAATAATCTGCCAAATCCCGTTCATTTTCGGTGATTTGAGTTAATAAAACATCAATAGTAGAGAGAGTAGTATTGTAGGCTTCTAAAGATTGACGGAGATTTTCAATTTTATCAGTATAATCTTTAACTGTTAAACTATCTCCTACATCTAGAGTAGGACTAATAGATTTAATACTTGCCAAGCGCATTTCAGCTTTGCTCAGAATACGTGAATCGCGTTTGTGCCTTGCCATTAATACTCCTTTGCCTGAAAAAATAACCTAAACTTTTAGTAATTCCATAGTGAACAATTTTTTAAAAGGTTGTCCTGAGTAAAATTATTTATTTTTTTAATGACTAAAATTTGAGTAATTTCACCAATTCTTATCCTCCCTCTCTCCGTTTCATAACCCAATACGCTTGGGTTAAAAAAAATTGTAGGTTGGGTGAAGCAAAGCGCAACCCAACAAAGTTATGAAAATGTTGGGTTTCGTTGCTCAAACGCTACTTGCTTCTTCCAGGGGGAGACGCTGCGCAAACAAGTCGGGAAACTTCCCATGCAGAGCATGAGAACGAGATAAACGAAGTTAAAGCAGAAGTTGCTACAGCAACAGCGGAAGTTCTTGCAGGGAAGACGGAAGTTGTTACAGACTGCGCAAAACACCGAAATGTCAAGGCGGAAGTTGTTACAGACTGCGCAAAACACCGAAACGTCAAGGCGGAAGTTCTTACAGGGAAGGCGGAAGTTGCTACAGACTGCGCGAAACACCGAAACGTCAAAGCGGAAGTTCTTACAGGGAAGGCGGAAGCTGCTACAGACTGCGCGAAACACCGAAACGTCAACCCTGGAGCAATATTTTTTGATGTATTAAGGACTTCCAACAAATAAATTATGCAATCTTGCAGGGATTGACCAAGATTTTGCACAAAGCGATCGCTTTGTGAGTTTATCCATCTCAGCAATAATGAAAAGTTTTATCAATAATTAATTTCTTGGAAACCTAAATACCTTCCCTTGAAAAAGAGATAGAAGAGGGCGTGAAAGCATTCTCGTGTTTGAGATTGGTTTAATCAAAGGCATTGAGTTTAGAAAAAAACCTCTAACGCGATCGCAAAATTCCGAAATTGACTAATTGGGTAGTGGAGAAGGAAATAACAGCGATTTTAGTAATATCGCAACGGTAAATAAAGATGCATTCGATAGTTGTGTCAATCAATCCTAATATTATCCTTCTGGAGGCTCTATGAATTTTCTAATTCCGAATGAAAATAGTAAACCCAATCCCAGTCCTAACAGTACTAACCCAATTGAAAGCCAAATTATGGCAATGACTAGTAAAGAAGATTTACAGCAAGAATTAGACTCAGTTCGTGCTAATTACCAAAAATGGCAAGGCGATCAAACTGCAATAATAACGCAAACTAGACTGGCGCAAATTATTCATCTCCGTGCTAATCAGATAGGAATTCAACTAACGTAATCGAATTCATATTATGCGTATGTGAAACAAATTTGCTTTTTCCTATTCACAATTAGCAGTGTTTTGCTCCCGGTAAGCTTATCTGACTTTTCACGGTATCTGGAAAACCTCTCTCTAAATCTCTCTCCTTTTAGGAGAGAGACTTTGAAATTTCCCCCTTACTGCATCGGGAACGGGGTTAGGGGGTTAGGTATTTCGTGGCTTTTCTACATAACGTGAAAAGTCAGATAAGCTTATGGTATTAACGTTAACCTCCAAAGTTAATAAGAACGTGAACAATCATTAGTTTAGAAAAAAATCTCTAATGCGATCGCAAAATTCCGAAATTGACTAATTGGGGAGTGGAGAAGGAAACAACAGCGATTTTCCCAATAGTGCGAGGGTAAGTAAAAATGTTCAAAAGAAAATCTTTAATCAGTGTCGTCATTCCGATTACTATTTTGTTAGGAAGTTGCGGAGCTAATTTTCAGTCTGTAGAAGACTTTAGCAAGAGCAGAGAGATAGTTAAACGAGCTTCTAATGATTTTGCTGAAGATATTTATCAATCTTGTTTACGACGTACTAGATATGTCAAATTAGTTCCCGATGATGGAATCACTGATCGCAACAATCGGCGAGAGAGTTGTGAGACAACTGAACGAGTTAGCTCTGATAATTTCAAAACAGTAGTCAGTATTTTAATTGACTATATGGATGCTCTAGGTGCTATAGCAAGCGGAAAAAATTTATCTTTAGATAACTCAATAGATGACTTGGGTGAAAGTCTCAAAAATTTATCTATTCATACCAACAAACTAGATTCAGATGCAGTGGATGGAGGCAGTCAAATTCTTAAAGTCTTATTTGATTTAGCGACTAAAAAAATTCGAGAGGATGCTCTCCAAAAAGCGATTATTTGTACTAATGAACCTATTCATAAATATATTACTGGTAATTCAGTTCCAGCAACTGATGAGAATGGAGTTGATCTTTATAAACCTGCTAAAGGAGGCTTAATATTTCTTGTAAACGACAACTACCTTAGTAAAAACGGAACTTTAGGCCAAGAAACAGACGCGATTAATACTTACTATAAATCCTACTTTATTACTTTAAATGAGCTAGGTAAAGATATAATTAATCCAAGTAATTATCAACAAGCTGTCGAGCGAATCACAGTAGGTGAAAAATTAACAGAAGACTACAATAAAGCTATGGAAATAGTGGCTGACAAAGAACAAGCAGCTAGGGCTTATAATCAAATTCTTGTTAGTACAGTTAAAACTCATAATCGACTAAGCAAAGAATTTGCAGAAGGGCTAAAACCTAAAGATGTTAATCAATTGTGTCAGTTTAATACTAAAGTATCATTCAAAAAAGTTGATGAAAAAAAAATGAAACGCATTCAAAGAATACTCAATGAATACGTCATATCAGTAAAACCTCTAGTAGAGGAAGTCGATCGCGCTTTTTAACTAGATTTTATCTAAAATTTTCCCATTACAAATTCATTGTTAAAAAAAATGAGAGTTATTATTTATGTCCTTGATAGATAAGGTAAATGAACTAAGAAAAACTCTTGAAAAAAGAGCAACAGAGCTTTTTAAGGCTAAAGAAATTAGTCAGAGTGACTTGGAATCAATTAATAATGACTGCCAAAAATTTGTGGATTTTGCTGCCAAGCTCAATAGCATAGAATTAAATAAAGTTTTAACTGATATAAAGGAACCAGCCCAAAAAATAATTGAGGCTATTAATTCTCTTGATGAAGCAGCTGCAAAAATTCAAGGAGTTCAGAATTTTTTTGATATTTTAAGTCCACTAATCAGATTAGGGGAAGCTGTTTCAAATGCCATTGTAAACGGCGGTGTAGCTGCAATTGGCAATATAGTTAAGCAACTTAAAGATACTGGCGATCGGCTTAATACCTAATACCATTTCTTTATGAAGCAGCGCCAAATTTTATTTATTTGTGTCCTACCCTGCGGGAAGCCATTCGTGTCTATGCACCTTTGGCGGTTCATTTCTAATATGCTTTGGTGCATCTTCATAAAGAATTGATACAATAAGATGTACAAAAAGTAGGCTACCACACAAGCGATCGCACTTTATTTGAGCTAATGAATGTTGGGTTTTCTTACGTCAATTCAACCTACGAGGATGAGCGATCGCACTGCGGTTGACGGCAGGTTATCGTATTTACCAACAACGAGTAATTGCATAATTGTCTAATACTCTATCTACACTAACGATCGGGATCTTTTCTGTGAGTGCTTGAGCAAGCAAAAGCCGATCAAAGGGATCTTTATGATGGAATGGCAGAGTCACGATTGCGGCTGCATGAGCAACTTTAATTGGTAATATTTCAAATTCGTTAACTTGGATTTGATGCTCCATCCATGTTTCAAAATTTTCAGGAATTTGATACTTACCAATACTAACTTTGATGGCAATTTCCCAATAGGAAGCAGGACTGAGCAAGATGTCATTGAGGGGATCGACAATCAAATCACAGGCAACTTGACTAAGGGCGCGATCGTTGAGTACAAACCAGAGAAATGCTTGAGTATCGAGCAGAAATTTCATGGTATGTAGTCGTTAAAGTCTTCCAAGTGGGTTTCATCTTCGGACACAATGGTTAGGGTTCCAATTGCAGTACCGGGCTGGCGAGGCTTCCGGGGTGGTTGGAATTCGCCAATCAATCTGGCAACGGTGCGATTGCCGGAAAAAATCTGCACTTCTTCACCGGGTTGGAGATTTGCAATCAGTTCGGGTAAACGAAGTTGAGCTTCTGTTAATGGAATCCGTGTCATTGTTTTGTACTTCTATGCGTTAGCTTAAAGCTTTGGCAGAGCCATTGCTCTTGCTTAATTTTACAAGTATCTTGAATTTAGGCGATCGCCTATCTAATTAGTTTAATCCTTAGCTTACCTATTCCCATGATTGAAATTCATCAATGGCGCTACGAATTAAGGAAGTTATTTGAGCGCGCCGGGTTTCAAAGTTGGCGGCAATATAAATTAGTAAGATGCCAACTAGCAAGCCAACAACCCATTTTAAAAAGGAGTACTGCAAGCTGAAAATTACCGATTGATAGATTGTAGTAATTAAAAAAGTGGCTGTACCAATGTAGAGAAAAGCCCGTACTCGCAAAGCTAATCCAGCAAAAATAGCGATGAGACTAAAAACACCCGGTATCCAGGCTGTATTTTGATGAAATAAAATTGCCCATCCACAAATTAAACCACTCCCTAGCACTCTCAGAAAATGACGAGATGTTTTGTACTCTGGTAGCTTCAGTTGGGTATCCACTTGAGCAATATAAAGCAGTGATAACCCAATTGGTGTTACATACCACAAAGCATCAGTCAGCTGTAAGGAATCAAACCAACGGTAAAGTGCCCAATCAATCAACGCCACACTAATATAGGTGAAACGAATGTTTTCACCTACTTTTGCTAAAAAGATGTAAAATCCAGCTGCGAGTACTAAGGTAATGGGGTAAGTTTGCAGTCTGGTTTCCCATAAAATTATCAGAGGTATGATGTATGCAGCTTGTTGCCAAGGTCTTTTAGACCAACCCCAATTTTCCCAAGGTAGGATGTACAAAAAGTAGGCTACCACACAAGCGATCGCACCATTCCAAGGAACTAATGGCCCAGCCCAAAATCGCCCTACTGCTGTCTCTTGCCAATAAATCCTCATCCCGGCTACCTCTAATAAGCCAAGGTAAACCCACATTTCGGCGATTGTAATTCCTGCAAATATGCTGGGGGAAGTACGCGAATTTCGTCCCTGAAAGACGGCGTAGCGAATTAAAAATACTCCTGTTCCTAATCCCACCAAACGGTTAACTGCAATGGGAAGAGGAATGGCAGCCATTAATAAACAGCTACTCCAAACCCAGTGAATATGAGCAATTCTTTTCAATTCTTGGGGAGTTAGGTGTAAGTAGCTAACAAGCCAAGGCGACAAAATGCGGTAAGCATACATGATACTCGCACCAAGGGCAGACATGGCAATTAATCCATCACCTAATGCTCCTCCTGAAGCTTGTGACATTTGATAGAACAAAAGTTCATAAGCAGAAATTGATATGCCAATAGTTCCTAAATACAGCAAAGGTTTGAAGCTCTCGTGCCGTCGCCCCACGCCAATAATAATTAAAGCTACACCCAAGGAATACAAACCTGTCCACTCGGTAAAGGTGTTCAAACGCAACAATACACTGAATGCACCATAAATTAATGGCAAAATGTGAAGGCTGCTAGGAAACCTTTCTAATTGATGTCGTCGCCACCACCACTCGCCGACAAGTTGAGTAATTAAACCCAAGGCGATGTTTGCAATTGCAATTCTCACAATTGAGCGTTCCCCCAACCCTTGGGTAATCAACAATTCCAAACACCAACCAATACCATAAAATGCCCAATTTGTCGGTTCGCGCCAACTGCGATAAACAATGGCTGCCAAGGTAATTACAGTGGCAATTAAGAACAAAAATCCTGAAGTCGTAAACCCTTGGTAAATCAGCACTGAGTGCAGCGTCAAACTTAATAATTCAACACTACATAAGGCGATCGCCCATTTATCGCTGGCGGCTGCATAGATAACTGCTAATTCGTTACCGCGTTGGTTCAAAATAGTCCGCGCTAACCATAAACTTAGAGTTGCGATCGCTCCTACAACAAACCAACCTGCTACCGCTAGACGAGGTAAACCAGGTACACCCGTCCATAGCAGCACCCCAATAAAGCTTAAAACAAATCCTTCTGTAATTACCGCAGATAATTGGTTTCGCAAATAGCGCGTATTTACAAACATCAATCCAGCACCTACAGCCAAACCGATTAATCTGATTTCTGGTAGTTGTAAAGTTAGTAGCTGGGCAACTATTACAGCCAAGACACTCAAGTAACGGCTAGTAATCCGCCGCTCTATAATTGCGGCATTGGCAACACCCGTCAGAGCTAAAGGCGTAACTAGCCATAAAACTCCCCAATCAGATCGGCTATCAGTGATGCCATACCAAGATGTTTCTGCATTCATCCACAAAAGGAAAAAACTCGCTGCGGCTAATCCTAAACCGATATCCCATGCGCTACGTTGCCATAGTCCTTCTTCCAAGCTGAATCGCCATTCTGCAACCATGAGAGCCAATAAAATACTTGCCCAACCTTGTTGAGTCAGGCTGGGAAATAACCAATTAATCGTAAAGCAAAATGTCAGCACCCCCATGATATGAGTTAGGTATACCAGAGGAAGGGATGAGGGAGAGCGGCGTTGAGTAACAAATGCCAGAGTGGCGGTAGAAAATAACAGATTTAGCGATCGCAATGCAGGATTTACTAGAGCGATCGTTGTTAAAAAAGCTCCAAATAACAGAGCGAGCAGTTCGCCAAACTCAGCTAATTCTCGCTTTTGGCTGCGATAGAAACTATCTGTAAGCGCCACCATCAAAATTACGTAGGGAAATAAAGCTATACCCAGTAGCGCCCAAGGTTCATTTTGAGAATTGGTGAGTTGAGTACCAGTTGCGATCGCTAATTTCTGTAAGTTATCGGGTACTAATCGCCAACCTAGCAAAATCGTCTCTAAGCCGATGACGAAAACCCCTGCAAAGTCTCGCTTAAAACTGTACCGCCACAAGCGACTCCCCACAAACCACAAACCCAAACCACTGACAGCTATTGCTTGCCAAGGATAATTTTCTACCGATACCACCCAACCCAAAAAGAGTAAAACGCCCCCAAGTCTTTCCCAGAGTAAGAGAGACGAGGGAGACAAGGGAGACAAGGGAGACGAGTATATTAATGTTACCTCCCCTGCCCCCCTGCTCCCCTGCTCCCCTGCCCCTCTGCTCCCCTGCTCCCCTGACCCTCTGCTCCCCTGCTCCCCTGCCCCTCTGCTCCCCTGCTCCCCTGCCCCTCTGCTCCCCTGCCCCCCTGCCCCTCTGC
>NZ_JBWQXL010000036.1:0-61866 GCF_056620565.1 Nostoc sp. LEGE 12454 | reverse complement strand
CATTTGTTGCGACATCTTCAGAGTCGAACAACTCACCTAGCTGTGCTTCGGATAATGCTGAATCTGAAGTTTCCCCAAAACTAATAGTTTCTGATAGTTCATCCACAGTATTCTCTGTGGTGTCCATCTGAATATAGGTCAATTCATTTGTTGCGACATCTTCAAACAGCAGTTGGGGATTTTCATCGACAGAGCCGAACAAATCACCTGGCTGTGCTTCGGATAATGCTGAATCTAAATTTTCCTCAAAATTGACGGTTTCTGATAGTTCATCCACAATATTGTCTGTGGTGTCTATTTGAATATAAGTCAATTCATTTGTTGCGACATCTTCAAACAGCAGTTGGGGATTTTCATCGACAGAGCCTAATGAATTAACTTCCAGATCGACAACAGATATATCTGGGCTTCCATTAGTAAATTCTGGAACAAAATCTAAAGATTCTGGTTGTTGTGGTCTGAGAATTTCTTCTCCAGGATGCTGCGCGAACAAAAGCGTTTCAGGCGTCGAGGTATCGTTGATTATAGGATAAATAGTTAAGTTACTTGATGTTAATTCATCAAATAAATTATCTCCAGAGTCTGATGATAATATCAAATCTAGCTGTTCTTGATGCTGGAAATTGATATCAAAACCTTCTTCTATATCAAAATTGGCCATAGGAGAAGGTATGGACTGCTGATTATCAGCAAAAATGTCATCAGCCGCCGCAGTAAACAAACTTTCATCTAACGCCCTTTCCACATTCTGCTCAATTAAGGAATCGAATTCGTCCTTTTCCTCTGTGGTTTCCTGGTTCCAGAAGTTGCTCAGATCATTTTCTGATTGAGAAAACTCAGGTTCTGTTACTGGAGGTGTATCAAATAAATCACTGAGTTCTGGTTCACTTGTCGATAGTTGTGGCTGTTCTTCCATTTCAGCAAACAAGTTGTCCAAAGACAAGTCTGTTGGCTGAGGTAATTCTATGTAGTCACTAGGGGTAATTTCTTCTACCCAATTTGCATTTTTAGTTTCTAAGAATAAGTTATCAAAATTATTTTCTTGGTTAGTAGATAGTTCCACACTGGTGAACGTATCAGTTTCTGGTTGAGTGACATTGCTGGTTGGCAATAGTTCATCATCATCTAACCCCAGTGTCAACAAATCTTCGACTTCACTATTTTGGACAATCTCGCTATTAGTCTGGTTTGTATCACTAGAAATATCAATAAATTCTTGTAAAATTTCGGAAGAAGATGAGTCTAAATTTATCTCAAATTCGTTAATATCGCTCAAGTCTAAAGGCGTAGCAGATGTTTGTTGATTTTGCGGTTCTGAATTATCTTTTTCTAGGAAATGGTCGCCAAATAACAAGGATAAATCTTCTGTTGTAGCGGTGGTTGTTGGGTGTAGCGCGTTGCTTATATCCTCATTAAAGGAGAGTAAGTCAGATAAATCGTTATGAGCGTCTTCAGCCTCAGTGCTGCTCAAATCAATTCCAAAGTCATCGGTAGTAACAATATCTAAGGTTTCTTCTTGATGCCAGCTTTCATCTAGTTCGGGAGTCTCACCGTCAAATAAATCGGCAAGGGTATTTAACTCAGCTATTCCTACCTCTGGGCCATTGGGATCGAGATTGTTACTGATTGGGTGTGCTTCGTCATGTGTGGTGAAAGTAAGACTAGTGTTTCTACTTTCGTTTAGTGGTATTCCTTGTAACTGAAGAGAAGGGCGTTCGTCAGAGACGTTGGCGTAGCTATGTTCTTCAGTTGTCTGGGCTAACGGCTTGGTGTCACCAAATAGAATTGACTCTGATTCTGTCAAAACCGGAGATTGTTCATCAAATAAATCAGGAGTAATTTCTAATAACTCAATTTCTGCAAAGTTTAAAAGTGCCTCTAGTTGCTGACTAATTGCAATTTCGGCTTCTCTACCTTGCAGAACTAATTCTTGAGCTTGTTTGATTTCGGTAATGACAATTTTAGCTAAAGTCAGATAAGTATTTTCGGGATTGCCGATCGCACTGGCTGCTGCTTGACACAAACCACACCAGTTGGGCAAATTCCAAGTTTCACCAAGTTTGACTAACTGGTGACAGCATTGCTGGAGGTTTTGCCGAGTTGAAGATGTTGTCGTTTGCTTAAATAATTGCAACATTTCCCGTAGTGTTTGCAGCACTTGGGCTTGAAACTCGCTCCAGTTATTATTTTCTTTAGCGGTGACTGGCGATAGCGCAGCGTTAGCGAGTCCGCGAGCGTCTAGCGCCTTGTGGGGTGCTACCGAGTCTGGAGATTCCTGATGGGTGTATTCTGCCAGATCGGGAATATCTCGCCGCATGAAAATTTCTGTAAGTGTGGAGACATTCTCTATAGAGGTTGTGAGTTCTGTTGCGTCAGAACTGCTGGGTACTCCACTCTTTGCTTGTTCTACAAGTAGTTCCAGATGCTGATACAGCCATTGAAAAACTGGCTCAGTTTCTGACATCAAAGTATTAGCTGCATCTTCAGAAAGACCATAAGGCCCACTCAAATGCTCTAAAAGCGATTTTAGGGTATCTGAGACACCAAGAAATAAAGACTCTAACTTTTGGTCAATCTGAACCGGATTATCTTTGAGAATTTTGAAACAATCTTCCAGACGGTGGGAGGTATGCTGGATGCTAGTCAATCCAAGCATCGCCGCTCCTCCTTTGATGGAGTGAGCCGCCCGGAAGACTTCACTGATCATTTCCGGATCGTTTAGAGTGCCCTCTAAATTCAGCAAGCCCTGCTCAATGGTATTCAGATGATCCCTGGCTTCTTCGATAAAGTAACCCAAAATCCGCTGTTGTTGTTCCGGCAGCATAGTTTTTTAGTCAAGAGTCATTAGTCATTAGTTATTAGTCATTAGTCATTGGTCACTTGTACTGAGCGTTGCCGAGGTATTGGTCATTAGCAAATAACAAAGGACAAAGGACAAATGACAATTTATCTGGTTTCCATAGTTTCCACTCGGAAACGTTCAACGGAGGCGATCAAGTCACGGGATACACCTACTAAGTGTTGTAGGGCACCTGAAACTCGCTGTGCTTCTTGGGAAGTTTCTTGGGCGGTCAGTTCTACTGATTGCATTACATGAGCAACGGCGCGGGAGGTTTCCGTTTGTTCTACAGTGTCACTAGTAATAGATCGCACAAGAATATCGATGCGATTCGCCACTTGAATAATGTTTTCGAGCGATCGCTTGGCATCTTCTGCCAATTTTGTACCTTTAATTACTTGTTGTGTGCCTTCTTCCATCGCGGTCATTACAGAGCCTGTTTCGCTTTGGATTTGCATCACAATTTGTTCAATTTCCTTTAGGGATTTAGCAGATTTGTCTGCTAGCTGGCGCACTTCATCTGCAACGATCGCAAATCCGCGTCCGGCTTCTCCGGCTCTTGCCGCCTCAATACTAGCATTGAGTGCTAACAAGTTTGTTCTCGAAGCAATTTGAGAAATCAACGCCACAATTTTAGAAATTTCTTGGGAAGATTCCGCCAACCGCTTCACTTTGCGAGTGGTTTCGGCAACGGTTTCTCGAATTTCTAAAATCCCTGCTACGGTATTTTCTACTGCTTCGCCACCTTTGAGAGCGATCGTGCTAGCATCACGAGCAACGGTTTCGGCTTCCCGCGCCGCCTCTGCTACCCGCTGAATCGAGTCGGTCATCACCTGTACAGAATTCAACGTTACTGCCAACTCTTCTGCTTGCCGCAAAGCATCACTAGATAAAGCTCTCGCAAAGGTTTCGGAGTTGGTTGCACCTTTTGTTACATCCTTCGCCGCCACTTTTACCTGTTGGACAATATCCCGCAGGTTTTGAATTGTTAGGTTAAAGGCGTCAGCTACGGCTCCCAGTACGTCAGCTGTCACTTCCGCTTGGACTGTTAAATCGCCTCTAGCAGCTCCTTCCACATCATCTAACAAACGAATCACCTGACGTTGCAGGTTTTCTTTGGCTTCTTCTTGTTCATCAGCTTTGCGTTGGGCTTCACTTGTGGTTGTGAAAATTACCCGCGCCATTTCATTAAAGCCAGTGGATAAATGCCCCAATTCATCTTCGGAAAACACTGTGGCTTGAGCATTCAGATTTCCTTGACGTACAGCCTCAAACTGAGCTTGGAGGTCATCAGTTGTGCGCCGAATTTGTTTAAGCGCCAGATTCCCCATGAAGCCTGCGGTAGCAAAACCTGCAATCCCAGCAGCTAGTGACATTGCCCAACCCGTGTTTCGTACTGATTCTCGTTGTTGGGGTGGCGAAAATGTGGTAGCGACAAAACTAACTGTGGCTACAACCAGCGCTGAGACAATGCCCACACTTCCAGCAATTAGCCATTGTTTTCGTTCGATGGAGGCATTTTCTAATGGTGCTAACCATCCCTGCTCGATGCTGACGTTGGGTTCTAGTTTGGAGATATCTGTTTGGCTAAAGACTGGAACGGCTTCATGGGAACCAGTCATTGAGAACAGTTCCTCTTCGCGATCGGCTGAATTACTTGCAAAAGCCTCTGCTACTTGAGGGCGTCCAGTGTCACTAGCTTCTGATGTAGCAGAATGCATTCCGACACTACCGAAGTTAGAATCTCCTTCGATCAGGTCAAACCCTGGAATATTGCCTAAATCGTCAAATTCCTCAAAGTCATCTAAAAACTCGATATTGCTCTTAGAATTTTCTCCATTCAGTATATTGCTTGAGTCTTCATAAGAGTTTAAACTCTCTGAGCCAAAGGCAGACTCAAATGCTTCCATATCAAAATTTTCATCGTCATCGAAGCTATTTTTACCGATTAATTCACCTGATTTAAACTGCTTTTCTTTTCGAGGTAAATTACTATTAAAAGATGATTCATTATCGGGCAAATTCGGCTGAAAATCTGATTCTGCTTCAACTTTTTTTGGCGTTAACCAGCTATGGGATTCGGTTTCAGATAAGTTGTTTTGACTGCCGTATTCCAAGTTATTTGTTGTTGACGAATCATTTATCGGTTCTTCTGAAACAATCAGTAAAGTTTCGTCTCCAAAACTAGATTTTTTATATTCTAAATTTCCCATACTCTGAGATGGAGACTTTGGCTCACTCAACAAATCAGGGAAATTATTCTCGTTATTATCAGTTTGTGAATTAGAAGATGAAGAGTTATTATTATCAATAGTTGAATTTCCGTAAGGAGAATTTATCCCATTATCTGAGAATTGACTATTTGCTAATGATTCTTCAGAAATATCTTCTGAGATACTTTCCTGCCAAAAAGCAGGCAACTCTAATTCTGCGTTCTCCTCCCAGTTTTTATTTGACTCTTGTTCCTGTGATTCTTCATTCATGGCAAAAGGGTCATCACCAAAAGCTATAGAAGAATCTGATATTTTTTCTGTTCCAATACTATCTTCTGTGGGCAGATCGAATGGACTTTTTGAAGATGTATCTTCAATGCCATTCATACTTTCTTGATGCTCTCCAAAAAAGTTCAAATCAAGGTTGTCGCTGTCAAACTCCTGATTAGCGCTTAAATCTTCTAATTCTGATTCTCTATATGCTAGTGGATCGGATATCTCTGAAGAGTTTATTTCCTCTTGACTTTCGGATGGATCGATCTGCCCACTAAATGACTCTAAATATTGATTGATATTGTCAATTCCATTCTTGGCAAAACCAATAATTTCTAGATCGTTAGTCAAGCCTAACACCTGTTGATATTCTTCTTTTGCTACATCATAGTGCTGTAAAACATAGTAGATGTGACCCCTCAACAAATGGGTATTGGGGTCATCTGGTAAATTTTGCACCACTTCGTCAACTAAAGTGGCCGCAACCTCATAATTTCTTTGAACATAGGCGGTCATCGCCTGTTGATATGTTGGCTCGTAATTATCAATACTTGCTGCCATTTCCTCCTCCAATTTCATCCTGCCCACCTAGCACTTCGTACAATTGCCATTTGATCGAGCAGTCGTAGACACTGATTATTTTTAGCACCTAATGACCACTCTCCACGTAAAAAGGGAGCCATCGTATCTGGAACACTAGTTGGTGGCATCAGATTTTGGACATCCAACCAGTCCATACCACCGATTTCCTCTACTGCTAAACCCACTATTGTGTCTTGCTCTTCAATGGCAATCACCGAAATTTCAGCTCTATCCGTGTTTAATGCACCTGCTTCCCCCAGAAATTGACCCAAATCGGCCACCCAAATAACTCGACCTCGTAAATTTAGAGTACCCAAAAGTAAAGGAGAAGCATTAGGAATCGGGGTGATTCTATCAGGACTTAGTTCAATTACCTCTCGGATGCCAGTTGCTTGTAGTGCAAACTCCTGATGCGAGGGAATGTAAAACCTCAAATGTAACTCACCTTCAGGACTTTCTACTTGTAATTCTGGTCGAAAGTGGTCTTGACCGCCGCCACTTAAAAAGTCCGGTTTGCTGACCATGTTGTTTTTATCCTTATCCTCGCAGCAGTTGTTTGACTGTTCCTACCAACTCGGTTGGTTGAAACGGTTTGGCTATGTAAGCATCTGCACCCTGCTTCATGCCCCAATAGCGATCGAATTCTTCGCCTTTGGAAGAACACATAACTACTGGGACGTTTTGGGTTTTTGGATCGGATTTTAACCGCCGACAAACTTCGTAGCCGTTCATTCGGGGCATGACAATATCTAATACCACTAAATCTGGAGGTGCTATTTGAATTGCCTCTAATGCTTCTAATCCATCACTAGCATGGGTAACTGTTAGGCCAGTTGCTTTCAGGAGGTCTGTAATCATCTCCCTTTGCGCTATACTGTCTTCCACAATCAGAACTGTGCTCATAAGTGTCTATTTACCTCCTGATTTAGACGTTCCTAATTGGAACATTCCCTGATTCCTCCGCAAGTATTAACTGTATAAATTAATTTTATGTCTTCACTATTTTCCCGGAGATTGACGTTTCACTCAGTTAACTGACTCTGTGATAACATCTTTTAACTCATCTTTTAGTAGATCAACAAATCTTTGATCTCTTTATATGCCCCATAGGTGAGAGAGATGAGGGAAAAATAATTAATGCCCCATGCCCAATTTTCATTGGTTGTTGATATATTTTTCTACGAGCATCAGTAACTCAGTGTCTGTAAACGGTTTTGTCAAATAATCTGTTGCCCCGACCATCCTAGCTTTGACTCTATCCATAAACCCATCTTTCCCAGTAAGCATGATAATCGGTGTGAGCCGAAATGCTGTTGAATGTCGCAGCATCGCGCAAACCTCGTATCCTTCCAATTCCGACATAGCTATGTCGCATAAAATTAAATCTGGTTTGAGTTGAAAAACCAAACTCAGTGCTTCTAAAGGATTGGTGAGAGCGATCGCTTCATAGCCTTGTGGTTGTAAGATGGAATTTATAGTCTCACCGATGGCGATCGCATCGTCAATACATACTATCCGCCCCATCGGTTTTTCTTTTAATTCCCAGCTATCCGTGTGTGGATCTGGGTGATTAGTCTCTGAATATACTAGTTGTAGCCAACTTTGTTGCACATAAGGATATATTGCCTTAGCGACTGTCAAAATGTCTCGGTTGAGATGGCGAGCTAGTTGTCGCAAGGATGTTTTACCATCAGCCCAATGTTGTAGCTTATTCACGGTTGCTTCTGGTAAAGAAGATTGTAGCTGAACTTTGTCAGATAGCACTGGCAATTGCTCTGGAGACTGAATGTGTGGATAGAGTTGCTTCCACTGTTGCAGCTGCTTGGTGATTTTTGTCACCAAGGGAGCAATCTCATAAGTGTTTAATTGCGGGGCAAGTGCTGCACCCTGATGGAAAATGAAGTTACCTTGGCGTAAACTCAGCAAATCAAAGAGGGTTTCATGCACCAAACCGTAAATGATACTAGCAGCTATCTTTGGGTTAATGATATTCCGCTCCAAGAGTGCCCAAAGATAGGCATACTCTGGCGCGTCGGTTGGTGGTAGGGTGGCAATTTGTTTGTCGGGGAGTCGCATCTCAACTCGATAATGACGTAAATAATCGCTAATTCTGGATAAACTACTCTCGCCTTCTTGGCAATAGATAATTTGACCATTAAGGAAAAAAACGAACCAAGACTGTTGTTTAGGGCGATAAATGTTTGCTCCATCTCCACCCAGTTTGTTGTTATGGTGAGAGCTATAAGCTTCCACCCATAGTTGCCCAGTTCGCTGTCCCAATTCAATCAATTGCAGGATACTGCAAATATCAATTTCATTTAAATTTCCCTGCATTTAGCTAAAAAGTACTCCTTAAGTATTGCTGAATTCTGAATCGTGAATTATGACTTATTCTTTAAGTATTGATTATGGAGTATTGAAAAGATCTTTACTCTATTCTGATTGTTATAGGGAATACATTAAGCTATAAACCTTTATCTTTCGTAATACAGTTTGACAAAGCTAGTGTTAACACGGAAGTCATCACCACTGTCATCAGTACAAAATATAAAGGCGCGACCAGATCGCTTCTATAAGTATCAAGACGTAACATCTTGCGTCTATAGTTTTGTCTGTCTTGTTCTTCTAAACCTTGGTTCAGTGAGACAAGTTAACAGAATTATTTAAGGTATATCTCAAAACACGAACTTTAAGTGCATCAATAAAGGACTAACGGTGTGCTGTATTTAGCAGAAGTACAAAAACAGAAAGGTGGTTTACTCAGTGGCGGTGGCAAAACCGAACTGAAACTGCTAGCTTGTCAGCGAACTGACCAGAATTGGAGTACTGTGTCGGAAGAGGTGATTGCCGCTGAGGACGCAAGCAAATTAAATGATGGTGCTTTGGTATTGGTTGAACTGAATCCGAATCGTCAAGTGCAGCGGATTCAAGAAGCAGGGCGTCCACTCGTCAACATTTTGCAGAATTTTTCCCGCCAGTTGGAGAAATTTAAGCTCAAGGAAGATGAGATCGATCAGTGGAAACAGTCACTCACATTTCAGGCGCAAGAGTTGAATCGCCGTGAAATGGACATGGAGGTACGAGCAGAACAGTTGCAGCAATTGGAGGATGAGGTACAACATCTAGAGGAGCAAAAACAAGAAGTTGACACCTCCCGCCAGGAAATTGAACGATTACAAGGAGAAATTGAGCGCAACCGCCAAGAGTTGGAAGGCGCTTGGGAGCATTTACGGGGTGAGCAGCGTCGCCTGGAAGAACGCCAAGCGGATTTTCAACAAGGGACGGTTTTGGATGAGGAGCAAAGTCGAGTAATGAGTGAGTTACTCGATCGCTTGTCTAGTCGTGTTACTCCTACGGAAAAAGTTAGAGAACACCTGCATCTAGCCTTTGAATTGGTCGAAAAGCAGCAAGCAACTCTTACCCCGCACTGGCAAAAACTGGAGGAGCATAAAAATGCGATCGCACAACAGCAAGAAGAAGTTGAGCGTTTATCACAAACTTTTAGCGATCGCCAAAATGCATTACAACAAGCACAAAATTCTTTAATTCAGCAAACTGCCCAATTACAAATAAATACAGCAGACCTTACCAGTAAGCAAGAATATGCTCGGCTCGTCAAAGAGCAGTTACGAAACGCCGAAGAGTTATATCAACAGATGCATTCTTTAGCGGTAACATCTGGTGATGTAGTTCTCGGCAAGCAAGCTGATGTGGAGGCTTTGGATAAAATGCCTTTAGAAGAACTACAAAAGATAGTGCAAGACTTGCAGCATAAGTTAGAAATCGACGCTAGCTTTGTTCACGATCAAGAACAAGAACTGAAATATAAACAAGAAGCTATAGAAGAACTCCAAACTAAATTAAATCAAGCATCTGACCATGACCACATCAATTTGGAATTAGAACTAACTGATGAAAAAGACCTTTATCAGATGCTAAATTCCAGTTTGGTGGGGCAACGCCGCAATATGCTACAGCACCAGAAGTTTCTCAAGCAACATCAAGCTGTACTGCTACGGCGGCAAGGACATACTGTTACTGAAGAAGAGGAAAGTAACAACAAAATTAATTTAGAACCGATTTTGTTACAAATTGAAACCCAGCGACAACAATATTCACAGGAAATCCAAAAGCTGGAACGTGAAATTGAGCAGATTCGTTCTGGTGTTGAACTAAATCAGGGAATGATTGACAATCAAACTCACGATCTAGATGAAAAGCGCCAAGAATTAAAAGCGATTGAGGAAAACTTGCTATCCCTACGAAGAACAACTGCTGAATTATCTGGTCGAGTGAATCTTTATCAAGAAGCACTACAACCAATTCAAGATTCTCTAGATGGATTACGGCAAAAGCTGCAAGGAATTGCAGAATCTTTAGATCAATTCCAGGAAACTGGTGATTATCAAGTCCAAGCGATCGCTCAGTTGCGTCATACTCTCCAGAGTTTAATGCCTCAGCCAGAATTACTAGCGTCTTAACAAGTTTTGGGGCTTTAGCCTAGCTAAAGCCCAAGTATGAACTAGGAGTTTAGTTATTACTCTATAAATAAACTAGATTCTACATGAAATAATAACTCCTTGTATTTATCTGGATTAAAAGTAAGGGTCATTTTTCCAGTTCTCCTTATCATATTCTGTATGGTTGAGGATATATTTAATATAAATTAACTGCCCTTCGTAATCTATACTAACAATCAAGCGATATTTATTTCCTTTAATATTGAATACTGTAAAGTTACCAACAGCTTCAGCTTTAATAAAAATTTGCTGTACTAATAATGTGCATCGTCCCTGATAACAAAAAGCTTTTAAATAACTATTTCAAACAGATCCAGTCACCTTCTACTTGAGCGATCGCACCACCAGGAAATGGATCGGTTTGCGATCGGTTGGGCGCTATAATTAAAGCCGTTAATTTTTCAATGTGTTCAAAACTGGGCGCATCAGTCAATATTTGCTGCAATACCTGACGCATCACCCGACGTTGCAATGCCAGTGGTGCTTTCTGTAATACCCGACGATTTAACCGTAAGGGAAAAACAGTAAGAGAATCTTCTTCATGCCTCACGCCCAATGCCGCACCCCGCAACTGCTGGGCAGTTTTTTCCAAATATTCCACTTCCGCTTGTAAAAGTTCTGCTGTTTGAGCTAGGGCTGATTCTACTTTTGGGTTGAAATTATCTCGCAAATATGGTAATAATTCTTGACGGATGCGGTTGCGGGCATATTGCAAATCTTGATTGGTGGAATCTTCCCAAATTGGTAATTTAAATTCTTGACAAAATTGCTCTGTTTGTATCCGAGTAATTTCTAAAAGTGGACGCACTAACCCAATGCCTGTAGTTAGGGGGCGTTGCCAAGTCAGGGCTTGTAAACCATCAGCACCAGTACCGCGAATTAAATTGTAGAGGAGAGTTTCGGCGCGATCGCTGGCGGTGTGTCCTGTAACTATATATTGATAATTATTTGCTTGTGCGATCGCACTTAAAGCTTGATAGCGCCAATCGCGTGCAGCAGCTTCACTATTTATAGGCTTGTTCGCTGTTTCTAAACAAAAAGATATACCCCAAGTTTTAGCTAAGTTTTCGACGTGGTTAGCGTTAGCTTCGGAGTCAGAACGCCAGCGATGATCGCAGTGAGCGATACCTAAATACCATCCCCATTTGGATTGTAAATCTAAAAGTAATTTTATTAAACACAAAGAATCTTGTCCGCCGGAGACAGCGACTAATAGCCGCTGGTTGCGCTCAAATAAGTGGCGCGATCGGATCGTGCGATGGATTTTTGCGTGTAGAGGAGTCCATACCATATAGAAATAATTTACCCATAACTGAATATGTGCTAATTAGAACAGAGTATATATCTCCTACCCAAGGGTGAGAGACATTATACATCATAAATTTCTGTTGTAATTAATGCAGGGTAGAGCTAGCGTAAAGTGGACAATTTGACAATCTTTAATACTAAAACTACTTGGCGTATAGTCATAATCTGTCCGCACGCAAGACATTTGATATATGGTTCAGAATCTCGAAAGAACACGCCAGAGTGCAAGGTTTCCAGAAACTGCACCGGCTGCTAATCCCGTATTTTTTAGAACTTATAGCCGCCGGACAAAGGCGGGACTAAGGGAAACATGGGATGAGGTATGCGATCGCACTATACTCGGCTTAGTCGAATTAGGAAAGCTAACTCAAGAAGAAGCTGCCACACTGGATAAGATGCAGCGCAACTTGAAAGCTATGCCCAGTGGACGCTGGTTATGGGTTGGTGGCACAGACTGGATAACCAAACCAAAGAATTTTTCCGGCGCTTATAATTGCACCTCTACCAATCTCGAAGACTGGAGTGCCTTCGGCTTAATGATGGATCTAGCAATGATGGGCTGTGGTACTGGAGCCGTCTTAGAACCACAATTTATTAACCAGTTGCCTCCAATTCGTAATCAACTGAATGTCACTGTAAAAGGTGAAATTGGCAGCACTCCTGTCCAACAGCGACGTGAATATACTGAAACTCATATAGAAGGAAATAACGTCACTATTCACGTTGGAGATAGCCGTGAAGGTTGGGTTGAATCATATCAAGCCTTATTAGAACTCTCTACTGATGAACAATTTTCAGCAGAAGTTGAAGTATTAGTTGATATCAGCGATGTCCGAAAAGCAGGGGAAACTCTCAACGGTTTTGGAGGAGTTGCTAATCCGGTCAAATTGCCCGGACTTTATCAACGTTGTGCTTCCATCCTGAGTAAAGCTGTAGGACGACAATTAAATTCAGTTGAATGCTGTTTGTTAATCGACCAAGGCGCAGTAACAATTGTTGCTGGAAATATACGCAGAAGTGCGGGGATGCGTCAGTTTGATTCTGGGGATAACCTAGCAGCCACCGCCAAAGATAATTTATGGCAGCAAGATGAAAATGGCAACTGGCGAATTGATCCAGAGCGTGATGCACTTAGGATGGCAAACCATACGAGAGTTTTTCACCGCAAGCCAACCTTAGAAGAATGTCTTGATGCCGTCCGCAAACAATATTACAGCGGAGAGGGAGCGATTCAATGGGCTGGTGAAGCCGTAGCGCGATCGAACATTGATTTGCTACCAACACAGGCTTTGAAAGTTAATTTTTTGCAAGCTTATGAACAAGGAACAGCAAAACAGTGGTTAAAAGAACGTTATCCAAATCTTGATGCTAATGAACTAGAACATCGTTTAGCTCGCTATGGGCTAAATCCGTGTGGTAAGTGATTTTGCCTCACGTTAAAAACCTCGCAAAAACGGGGAAGGCTGAGATGCTAATCCCGTGGTAATCAAAGGAATTAAAAAGTCTTTGACACCGTACAGCGTAGAGAGTGAAACTAGATTACATCCAAAATTGTTGTTTAGAATATAATCTCTCCAAGAGTGCGGGGGCAGATGTGAAAAACACTTTTATTATCTGAAGTCACATCTGCAAAAGGTACGCGGAGCTACTGCAAATAATCAAGCAGTAGAACTAGGGGATAAAAAGCCTCTAGGGTAACAAATTTGGAAATCATCGGTAGTAACTTCCACTGCAATTTGTCAGAGGTTCACCTCAATCAAATTGACCCACGTAACTACAAAGAACAAGAGGAGGCTTTCACTGCTGGGGCGTTATCTGTAGCAGCACTTTTAAATCACAAATTCCTGGAACCACGCTATCAATACAGCCGTGAATTAGACCCAATTGTGGGAGTTTCTTTTACAGGTTTATTTGATTTCTTTGTCCATGCTTTTGGTGTTAATTGGCTGCGCTGGTGGGAGGAAGGAAGACCCGCAACGCCGCAAGGATTAGCTTTCAAGCGTGAGGAAGAAAAATATCTAAGTTCTTGGAAAGATATTGTACATCGGGTGGTTTGGGATTACTGCGATCGCCACAATCTCAAACGCCCAAATCGTTGTACCACAGTGCAACCAAGTGGTACTAAGGCTTTATTAACTAATGCTAGTTCGGGGTGGCATCCTCCCAAAGCGCAAAGATTTATTCGTCGGATCACCTTCGGTAAAAATGACCCAGTAGCCTTAGCTTGTATTGACTATGGTTACAATGTCATTCCTTCTCAATCAGACAAAGATGAACAAGGCAATTTGCTGAACGATCCCTTCGATCCACGGGTGAGTGAATGGCTAGTGGAAATCCCTGTTTCTGTAACTTGGGCTGATTTAGCAGGTGCTGATGAAATTGATGTTTCTAAGTTTTCAGTCTCAGCCCAATTTGATTTTGTCCTCCAGGTTCAACGTTGGTACGTGACTCATAACACATCAGCTACTTTGGAACTTCGCTCTGATGAAATTGAGCCTTTGGGACAGCGCATTTACGAAACCATTCAGAATGATGAGGGATATATTTCAGCTGCTCTTTTAGCGCGTTTTGACGATTTACAATCATTCCCACGTTTGCCATTTGAACCAATTGATAAATCAACTTACGATCGCTTAACTCAAGAGGTGAAAGCGCGACGCAAAACAGATGATTTCTGTGCAGTACTAAGCCGCTACGATTTAGGCGAAATGACAGAGGCTGGCCCTAGTGGTTGTGATTCTGATAAATGTATGTTTCCCGATCAGCAACCAAGCTCATAAGGCGAAATGACGAGGGATTGGGGACTAGGGGCTAGGGACTGTAAAGGAGAGGAAAATAATCAATGCCCAATACAACTCTTGGAGAGGCTACGCCAACGGCTTCGCTCAGTACAAGTGCCCAATGCCCCATAACCAATGCCGTAACACGTTACGATCGCATTAAGAAGTAATAATTTTTTACGGCAGTGCCAGGAGTCTTTTTATGTTCATTAATGAATTGTCACCTATATTCAGAGAATTTACTCGGCATCCAGTCTCATTTGTAGGTGGGTTTTTCTCTGGTGTGCTTCGACTCAATCTTGCAGACGATCCAGTTAAAAGCTGGCTAGATAAACAGATCCGCTCAAATAGTTACACCAGCAGCACCACAACGGATGCACATAACGGCAAAGCCACTGGTCCTCAGCAGATTTCGATTGACTAAAAACTCCAACCTGACATAGTTGAATTTACTACAAAATAAGGAGTCAGTGCTGCCGATGGTAGCGCTGACTCCTACTTTTTACAATCAATATTTGGCATTTGTTATTTTTGCCAGGTGTCTATTGTACTCCTGCAAAGAAGCAAGCTACGGAGAAAGTGTGATGATGAATTACCAACTACGATTAACTGCGTTGCCAAATTTTAATTGTCTTATCCAAACTGCCGCTGACTAACATTTCACCGGAAGCTGTGAAGGCTAATGCTGTGACTATATTCCCATGACCTGTAAACGTAGCCAGCAATTCCCCGGTTTGTAAATGCCACAACTTGATGGTTTTATCAGCACTACCGCTAGCGATAATTTGTCCATCAGGACTTAAAGCGATCGCATATACCCTATCTCTATGTCCTTTGAGGGTATGAAGTAATTCCCCAGTCTCCAATTGCCAAACTTTAATCGTTTGATCCCAACTACCACTCACGAGCAGTTTAGCATCTGCACTGATTGCTAAGGAACAAACGATGTGAGAATGACCCATAAGGGTATGCAGTGGTTGTGCATCTTTTAAACTTTTGATTCCCGTTTGCGGTGAGGTGCGCCAAACTTTGATTTTGCGGTAGCTACCTGTAACTAGAGTTTCGCCGTCTCGACTTAAAACTAGGGAATGAGCAGCTGTATCATCTAAGGAAAGTGCGATCGCAACCTGACGATGCATCAAATCCCAAAAGAGAATTTTTCTATCATCTCCGCCTGTCGCTAACATTCTGCCATCTGGGGTGAAAGCAGCACACCGCACTACCCCATTGTGTTTGTGCAAAATATCTATCAAGTCTAAAGCGCCTACGTGCCAAAGCTTAATTGTCGAATCTGCACCGCAACTTACTAAAGTCTGTCCATCTGAACTAAAAGCTAGGGAATTCACTTCATCCACCAGCCCAGATATTACCCAAGGATACTCTGATAATGTCTCTATTAATTCGCCCTTGCTTAAATCCCAGAGTTTCGTCTCGCCACGACTACCACTTGCCAATATGGGTAAGGCTTTGCCATTGTTACACCCAGAACTGAAAGCTAGGCAATTAATCCCTCTGGTGTGTCCTTGCAAAGTCTGCCAGCATTCCCAGTCACCGACTATACCCTTGAGACAATGTTCTGATGGTAGAGTCTGTATTGTATCTGCGATCGCTCTCTCATTAATTACTGGCGACGTGTCTTTTTTATCCATCAGTGATTCTAAATACCAACTTAACCCCCCTGCATATAACAAATTACTCGGAGTGACATACAGTTTTGGTTCGCTAAATTCAAGTTGATTTGTAGGTAAAAAGCCTGTTATGATACTTTGCTTCTCGTAACCTAAATTACCTGTAGATGGATAAAATAAACAGAGAAAAATTAATACTTGGTGATTTTTTAAATCTTCTTGAGTAACTGACCACCTAATTTTGTCTTTCTTAATACCATTAAAACTTTCTCCATCAGCAACATAAACTTGAACACTTTGCTGAGGATGATCTTTGAGTATATAAGGAAATTTACTTTCGCCACCTAAATTTCCCTCATCATCCAAAATCATGTTTTGCAAAGTATCTTGTGACACCTTTTTTACTAACTTGCCCAAGCGTTCACTTATTATCCTGTCAACAATATGCTCCCGGAAAAGATAATCTTGGGCTTGTTGTTGGAAGTATTTAGGAAAAGGGATCGTCCAGTCAGGAGGCTCAGGATATTCCGGCGGCGTCGGCGGCGGATTTCTGGCGAGAACTTCTGCTTGTTGGCGAGAAAGTTCTTGGAGTCTAGCCAATGGCTCGCCCCAAAAGGCTATAACTTCAGTGTGACAACCTTTAACTTGACTTTTCAGCAAAGATAAGTCATAAGTTTTAGGTTTTTTCACACGTTGAAGGAAGTCAATTTGTTGAGCTTTGAGTAAGCTAATCCAATCCATCTGCATTCCTGCGGCAAACTATTGCATACCTACGGTAAGCTATACAAACGCAATTACTCAAGTTTATAACCTTAGTTAATTAAAAATTCAGTAATATTAACAGTCTAATAAAACACAGCCATTGACAAATGTTTCCGGGAAAGAGATAGATGGATAGCACTTAGACATTTCATGAACTGATGCAGTTGAAGTATATAGAATTAAATGATATCAGTCAATTCTAACGGAGATAGAGATCGAGATACTGTTTCTAGAGAAACACTTCTAGCTGCAAAGGAAAGTTGAATTTGAGACGAATTTAAAGATTGCAGTAACGTTAAGTCAGCAAATAGCTACATAAAAATAACCTAGTAACGATAATTCTGGGAAATATCATCTGAAATCGAAATAAATGGTGAATATTGGCTAATTTTAACCTTTGCGTTTTGGTTGTCTGGGTGTAGTACTTATATCGGATGAGTCGCCAAAAGTATCCCTTGCTTCGATCTGTTTAATTTTCATTTGTAAGTTCAAGTCATCACTGCTAACAATTGTTTCTAAATTCGCTAATCTCCGTTCTAGCATCTCTATTTGTTGCTGGTGCAAATAGTTAATTTTTGATTTTTGCTCATCAGAACGCCAAACTGCAACTGTACCAACAGCTGCGCCACCAATTGCAACTAAAGGAAGAATAGCACCGCTTCTAGTAACGGCTGACAGTGGCACGCAAACTCCAAGAATGGCTACTGTAATTACCCAAATTCTTGTGGTAGCAGATAATCTGACATCTTGGTATTGTTCTAGATTGTGTTGAGGTTTTTTAGCCATAAGTTTATCCACAGAAAAGTTATTTGCTACATTTGCATAAATATTTACTAAATTACTTCCTACCATTGGGTTAGGTATAATTGCTATCTTATATATTTTTGTAATTATGGTTACTCAATTATTTGCGATCGCTATGGTATAAGTCCTGGAAATGCTACCACCCCAGTCATCCGTACATTCCAAGAAGCAATTACTATAGGACGAAATGATAGCTATTTACTACTTTTGGACGGGGCAAATCACTTTTCGATGGCTAATCAGGCAGACTCCACCTTAAAGATACCCTTGTTGGACTTTCCCGCCACCCAACCCCAAGAAAGCTTCCGTTTGCTGATGGTTGAAATGATTAATTTGTTTATTGACACTCATCTTCGCCATCAACCAGAAGCATCTCGGTCGCTTGAGCAATTATTAAATACTGCCAATCCTCTGATAAAATCCTTTGAGCGTAAATAATTAAATTTATTATGACAAGTGCATCTTATATTTTTCTGGCTGGTGCAAGTCGCGGTGTTGGTCGAGAAATTGCTCAATACCTCACAGCACAACAGCTAAAGGTTAAAGCACTCCTGAGAACAGCAACAGTTGCTAGTGAACTAGAAGCAATGGGTATTGAAGTAGTTCAGGGAGATGCCTTGAATCTTGGCGATGTCGAACGCGCAATGCTGACAGAGGAACCTATTCACACCGTTATCAGTACAATTGGCGGTTTACCATCAGATGTAGAAAGGCCGGATTACCCTGGTAACAGAAATTTGATCGATGCAGCAGTTAAAGCTGGAGTGCAAAAGTTTATTCTTGTATCTTCCATAGGTGCTGGCAGTAGTGTTGTTGCTGCCTCACCCCAAGTTTTAGAGGTACTGGGAAAAGTTTTAGCTGAGAAAGACAAAGCCGAACAACACTTAATTGCCAGTGGACTCACCTATACAATCATCCGTCCTGGTGGACTAAAGTCAGAACCAGCAACGGGTAATGGCGTTTTAACCGAAGATCCGCACATTATTGGTAGCATCAATCGTGCAGATGTCGCGCAGTTAGTTGGTCGCAGTTTAAATAGCCAACGTGCCAATAATAAAATATTGTCAGCCGTAGACCGAAATATGCTATTTGGACAAAGAGAATTTGCGGAATTTACTTTAGAGTAATTTAAGCACGCCAGCGGAGTATTTGACCCTTGACAGGATTGACAAATTCTCGTCCTTCAGCAACAGATCGAGCATACTCCCGCTTTAACTGGTAATACCACTGCGCCTGCATATCTGAGTCCTTAATCAGCCGCAGCACAGGATTATATTTCAGTCCAATTTGCTGTTTTTCTACCACCGTTCTGTCTTGGCCAATGAAAGTCCGCGCCAGCACGTGTAACAGTGGCTTGAAAAATCCTACCCAAGGAAGTGTCCAGTAAAGAGCAAAAGTTACCTCCGTTTCTGTGTCTGAAATCGGTGTAACTGCCGTCAAATTAACGACTCGATTATTACCAATGGTGGTTTCTTCAATTCTGACTCCAGGTAAACGAAAGGAAATCTCCGTTTCCGGGACACCACCGCCAATCAGCCAGTATAATCGACCCCCATTCGCAGGTAATCGGTGTCGTCGCATCGTAAAGCCGTAGGGCGAAGCATCAAACTGCTTTACTTCTTCGTGCAATTGCTCATTTCGCCACCACCAAGCGCGATGAACATAAGGTGAATGAGCCGGGTCCATCAGACCTACCACTGCATGATCTATAAAACAAGGAAATTTTACCACCTCTACAAACTGGTGCGAGCGATCGTCAAACCCAGGAATTACCGGAATTTCCATCTCAGAAGCAGGTTTAGGGTTATCGGGATCGGGCATATATATCCAGATATTTCCTTGGGCTTCGCGAACACTATATGACTGCACGTCGAAGCGACTCAAATCTATTTGCTGTTCCTCCACAAGAGAAGGTATCGCAGTACAGCGCCCAGCAGAGTTAAAGCGCCAACCGTGGTAACAGCATTCAACTTCCTGCCCATTGAATCTCCCACAACTCAAGGGCACACCACGATGGGGACAAATGTCCGTCATCGCAGATACTTTGCCATCCTGGCTGCGAACTAACAGCACTGGTTCTCCTAAGAAAATGCGGTCGATCATCATACCTGGCTTGATTTGATTGCTGGGCAAAGCATAGTACCAAGTATTACGTAATACAAAATTATCGTTATTTTTCATAACTAATGGCCTCTGCCTTTGACACAACGAAAGTCCTGGTTTGTGGAAAGGAAGCTGATGCTGGAAAACATTCTTTCAGGTTTTAAATTACTGTAGATAAATTCAACTGATACATTTGTCGATCGCGTTCGTGATTCTCGCAGATTTAGGTTGTTCTGAGAGAACTGTGAGTGTTAAGTTGCATTATTCACCAGAAATTTGTACAAATACCGTTCTTTTACGCGGGCCATCCAACTCAAAAAACAACACAGATTGCCAGGTTCCCAAAGCTAATTTACCATCCACAATGGGAATTATCTCATTTGTGGTCAGCATCATTGCCATCAAATGAGAGTGAGCATTGATCGGCTCATCTTCTGGAACATCTCTTAAATGCAAATCATTATGCAAATAACGGTCTGATTCTGGTGCTATTTTTTGCAAGAATACTTTTATATCTCCTAATAATCTGACTTCATTTTCGTTGATAGCTAACGCTGTTGTAGTGTGTTGAGAAAATACTAAAACTTGTCCATTTTTAATTGATGTTGAGGCAATAAAATCTTGAATTTGTGGAGTGATATTATGAATATTAATTTTTGGCTCAGTTTCAATTTCAATTAACTTATGAATAATTGGCATCTGTTGAATTTTATATTTGGGATTGCGAACTAGGTACGCTAACACAGCTTAACGCTTTCTTGAAGGAGGCAGAAATTGAATGACTTTTAACTCCTAACTATAGTTTCCAAACCTTGTACTAATCTTTGTATACCTTCTTTTGCTGTCTCTTTTTGTAGCGCCCCATAGGCAACGCGTAGATAGCATCCGTCATTTATGCCAAAGGTTGTACCTGGAATAACTGCTACTTTATGTTGCTGGATCAGTTGTTTGACTAACTCAAAAGCATCCATCTGGGTATGAACTTTGAGGAAAAAATAGAAAGCGCCATTGGCAGGGATAATGCTACATAAGCCTTGTAGACGATTAAGAGAGTCTAATACTAGTTGGCGTACCTGAGCGATCGCTCCTATATGACTCTTCAAATATTCCTCTTTTGCCTGCAATGCCCCTAAAGCTGCATATTGAGAAATGACTGGCGGGCAAATCAAAATTGTATCTTGGACTTTTTTAACAGCGACAAGTAAGTGTTTAGGAATGACCATGTAGCCAATGCGCCAACTAGCAAAACCGTATGCTTTAGAAAAGCTATAGAGAGAAATGGTGTACTCGCTGCTATTACTAAATGAGCCAGGTGAAACGTGTTTTACACCGTTATATGTAAAGTATTCATAAGCTTCATCGCTAATGTGGTAAATACTGTGAGTAGCACAAATTTGATTTACTTGCCGCAATGCGGCTTCAGAATAGACAACTCCAGTCGGATTATTTGGTGAAATCGTCACCACAGCCCGTGTTTTGGGAGTAATTGCTTGAGCGATCGCTTCTGGGTGCAATTGGTAATTTTCATCCGTCGCCACTAATACCGCACGACAACCAGCCATTGCGATCGCCATTTCGTGGTTGAAATAGTAGGGCGTATTCAGAATAATTTCGTCGCCTGGGTTAGTGATAGCAAGAATGGCATTCATAAATCCCATATTGCTCCCTGCTGTCACAACGATACGGTTTTCCTCGTTGATTTCAATGCCGTTGAAGGCTTGCAATTTTCCTGCAAGTGCTGTCAGTAAAGGGGGAATTCCCTCAACTGATTTGTATAAATTATTAGCTGGTTCGGCTAAGAATTTGGCTAAAAATTCTATGGCTTCACGTGGTGGGTTGTAAGAAACAACACCTTGTCCTAGAGAGATTGTTCCAGGAGAGTTTTTAATCAGTTCCCCAACCACAGGAATAATTGGCGACTGTATCGCCTGCATACGAGAGGTTAGGGATTCCATATTTTCTTGCCTATGTACCTGCTTTTAGTATCTCTTAATAGGTGAACAACCAACTACTACAGCACGGCGGAAATAAACCACCCATTCCAAATTAATGAAATGTTTACTCGCTACCATTTCAATCTCCAAGTCAAAATCAAAGTTATACCAATACTCCAAGCTGTGGACAGTTTAGCGTTGTATAGCGATCGCCAAAGAACGTACTTTGGTTCTTGATGTCTAAATTTAGGGCGATTTCACGATGATTTTGACCCTCTGATGCCATGATAATATTTTGGCTCATAGCGCTAGGAGTTGCGGCGTGTTGTGTCTGTCGATCAACTGTTGGAGTTGATCTCGCTCGCCATCGCTTAAATTTAATATTTTAGAAGTTAATCTAGCCACATCCTGATTCCTCGATCCGCGCCACCAAATAGATGGCTTTTAACCTGATTATTTATTCTCCCACCAATATGGTCTGTTTATTTCCGCCGACTTGCACTAAGTTCTGGTACTGATTTTAATATCAAGTTAATAAATGTAATGGAAATCCATTTTCTATATTTAATTTTAGGGTTGGATGAATATACGATCCGCTATCTGTGTTGTTTTTTGCTGCATACATGTCTTTTTGTTTTAACCTATCCATACCTTTAAAATTTTGTTTTAAAGGCAATCAATAAGTGTATGCTTCTACAGATCTAAATTTTATTTAGACTATACTTTACGGACACTTTACACAGATTTTAAGCTGAATTGATATTAGTAGATATCTATTTTTTGGAGTGTAAGTTAAAATGCAATTAGAAAGTTAAAGCTTAGATACTGTTAATTAATAAAAATAATGTTTATTTCACAACGTGGCATTATCACCTATGCTTACGGAGCATCTTATTATCTAGAAATGGCAAAGTCATTAGCACGTTCTCTACGTCTTCATTCACCAAATATTCCGCGTGCTATTGTTACTGATAATCAACATGATAAAGATTTGCTAGAACTTTATGATTGCGTTATAAATCTTAAAAAAGAATACGGTTCTAACGTAAAACAAAAGTTTCATCTTTATGATTATTCTCCATTTAAATATACACTTTGTATTGATAGTGATTGCATAGCAGTAAGGGATATTAATTTCATTTTTGATGATTTTAAAGGCAGAAGTTTTAGTGTGGCAGGTGATGTATATCTTCAAGTAGGCGATAAAGATAAATTCGTTAATGTAGATGACACACTCAAACGATTTAATCTGACAAAATTACCTAAATTTAATGGAGGTCTCTATTATTTGGAAAAAAACGATACTGCTAAGGCATTTTTTGAAACCGCACTAGAATTGGCAAGGAATTGGGAAAAGCTAGGTATTAGTGAATTTCGTGGTGATGGCCCTAATGATGAACGTATTTTTGGTCTAGCTATGATGCTACACAATCAAAGTATGTTGGAAGATAATGGTCAGATGATGCGGACACCTATCGGTCTTCGTGGTTCTTTTAATATAGATGCTATTAAAGGTCAATCTACTTTTAAAAAATACAATCAGGTGGTGTCTCCGGCTCTTGTACACTTTGCCTGCGTTTGGGGAGAGCATCCCGTATATCATCGTGAAGTAACAAAGTTAAAAAACCTAGATAAAGATGCAGCCCACCAGGTCAAGTTTAATATATTTTCCGCAATTCAGTATAAGTTTGGCTATCAAATTGCTTTATTAAGATATATAGCTAAACGTGTACCTAAAAATCCTAAATATATTCAAGCTAGAGTGAAAAAACTTTTGATACAATTGCCTGAGTTGATTAAAACTAAATATAGAATTGAGCCAGTTCGGAGCAAATAAAGTTTTCTAAAACTCTGCATTCCTTTGTGCTTAATTTAAATTACTCAAAGCCTGCTTTAGTTACTTTATGTAAAGCTTTAATAGTGTATAATATGCTGTCTGAGGTGTTTGAGGTTCAGGCAGCACTAACAAAGTCTAATAGCGATCGCGCCTCACATCTTTCACTCCTGACAGGTACTAAAAATTATATTTTTGTGAAAACTACAAGGATTGTATCTGTGGGTTTATTCTAGAAACTACACGGTACAGCGCAAATTTGTATGTACCATAAAAATCTGTATTGCCGTACTTTTATGGAAAATCAACTAGGATTAATTCTAAAACTGCTTTTACTCTCGGCTTTGTTATCGGTATTGATTAAGTATGCAGGGCCAAGTCTACCAATTCCGGCGACAGCAACCAACGCGCTGATTATAGTATTCTTGCCGATTGCGATCGTAGCGATCGCTCTACTGTGGCGATTTCAAGCACAAAAACAAAATTAACTCAAAGCATTTACGCACAAGTTCCTAAAATCAGCTAACCTAGCTTAATTACAAGAAAATTGCATCTCGCCAACGGTTGGGAGTTAGCCTGTGAACCTGGGTCAATGGATCGGCTTAATCGCCATAGTTCTTTCTTTATACATCTTGTGGCAAATTCGGGAAGTGCTTTTGCTGATGTTTGCGGCAGTTGTGTTAGCCACCACCTTAAATCGGCTAGCGAAACGCTTCCAAAGCTTTGGGATGAGGCGCGGATTCGCCGTCCTCCTAGCAGTAGCTATCTTTTTCGCAGGTGTCGTGGGTTTTTTCTGGCTAATTGTGCCGCCATTTGCCCAGCAGTTTCAAGAACTAACCTATCAAGTTCCTAGAGGCTTTGGACGCTTTAATAGTTGGCTTGATGCCCTGAGAACTCGTATTCCTGACCAGTTAGTTCCTTATATCCCAGATATCAATAGTCTCATCCAACAAGTACAGCCCTTCGCCAATCGCCTACTGGGAAACTCCTTTGCCTTTGTATCTGGCTCTTTGGAAGTTGTCCTCAAGATTTTGCTAGTGTTGGTTTTAACAGGAATGATGTTAGCCGACCCCGTGGCTTACCGCAAAGTATTTGTCCGGCTTTTCCCCTCATTTTATCGGCGGCGGGTAGATGGGATTTTAGATAAATGTGAAGTCTCTTTGGAGGGATGGATTACAGGCGCTTTCATTGCCATCTTTGTAGTGGGGGTGATGAGTCTGATTGGCTTATCAATTTTGCATGTCAAGGCAGCACTTGCTTTAGCGGTTTTAGCGGGATTTTTTAACTTGATTCCCAATTTGGGGCCAACAATGAGTGTAATCCCAGCAATGGCGATCGCCTTCTTGGATGAACCTTGGAAAGCGATCGCTGTCTTGATTCTCTACTTTATTATTCAACAGATTGAGAGTAATTTCATCACGCCTGTTGTCATGGCGCATCAAGTCTCATTGCTGCCAGCCATAACCTTAATTGCCCAGCTATTTTTCGTCACTTTCTTTGGCTTTTTAGGATTATTTCTAGCGCTACCTTTAACTGTTGTCGCTAAGATTTGGTTACAAGAGGTATTAATTAAAGATGTTTTAGATGAATGGGGAAATAATCATAAAAAAGAGACTGAGTTTGTGATAGTTTCTGAATCTCCTAGAACAGATGATAATTGGACGGCAGAAAATCCAGATATAAATGAGAACCCCTCGATTGATGATGATATCTTGAAAAAATAAGATTAGTCACTCGATTTTCAATGCGGCAATAGGGTTCGGTTAAGGTTTTTTGATGAAAATTTTAGATCGAAAAGATGCTATAAATCACCGTCAATACGAAAGACTAATTATTGTAGAGACGGCGATTCATCGCGTCTCTTGCCTTAACCGAAGATAGCAACAATAATCTCTGGAAAGCCAAAAAACTCAATGACACGAGTTATATGAAGTCTTGCAAATTTTGAAGCTATTGGGATAATGAGTGTTGGAGTGAAAAAACAATAAGATTCCCAACTTCTTAAAAAACTTGGGAATCTCATACTTTTGAGTCAATCTGAATAAATCCTATTTGAAAGAATAGCCATGAGTATGGACACAATTAGCTAATCAGCTATTGTTTGTTCTGGTTTGTTACCTCTGCTTCTGCTTTGTTTGACTCATTAGATGAAGCTGATTCTGTCTTCTCTGATTGCGTCTCACTAGTTTGTTGCAATTGGTTGAGATGAATATTGTTGACTTGAACAATAAAATATTCTAATGCCTGACTTGCCTTTTGTTGCTGTTGGGTTTCGTCAGATACATCATAACAACGATAAGGCAAAGTCACGCCCAATATAAATTTCTCTTGTTCCGCTTCTAATAATTCAACGGCTGTATTAGCAGCAAGGGAATTCTTCTGAAAAGGAAAAGAGGTAACTATACTAGCAACTATAGAAGCAACAGCTGGGCAAAGCACAGGGAGCCACTTGAGCCAAGCTTGTCCTGCTTCTAATTTGTCTACCAGAACTAAAATCGGTGTGACTCCTGATAAAATCACTGTCGCAATTTGCAAACTATAGTAAAGGTTTCTTGATAAACCCCTAATTCTTTTATAATCGTCAATCAAGTCTTGGCTGTATTGTAAAGCCTTCCCTCTTGTCAGAGTCAGTGTATCTTTATCCCAGGAATTAGGATTGGTCAATAAATAACTATAGAGTTCAGCTTTTTTGGTGAGTTCAGATTTATAAGCGGACTGCTTATAGTTCTGATATACTTGTCTATTGATGAGCAACAAAAAAAACAAAAAAGTTAGAGATACTGCTCCAGAAATTACAACTGTTTTATCATCTGAAAGCAAAATAATAAAGAGTCCAGCAGAGACAAAAGCTGCAAGTAGTAAATACTCTATAACCTTCAAGTTAAACAACTTTTTATCATCTGATGGAGAGGATAAATTTTCAATCCTATCGGAAATCTTATTTTGGTTTCTTTGCTCAAGATTAGCTAATTCAGAAGTAGTCATTGCCTCTTACTCAATTCGTTATTAGGTGAAATGTTTCTTTCGGTTGACGTAAAATTATTTCAGTCCAGTAAATCCACTTAATCCTAACCATACATACATTTGATTGATAATGCAAGGTTTTGTCTATAGTAATTTTACGTAGAAAGAAAGTGTTTTGGATACAAATAGCTTGTTTGCCCCAAAAAATATATCATTTTAATTTTGCAATCTTTGGATTGTTTTTTGGAATTTTATCCTTATTCGGGGTGTTAAGCTGTCGCGCAGAGATTGGCGATCGCTATTTCGAGATGAAATTATCCAAAAGCCTCGATCGTCTGCGCCCACAAAGAGCAATGAAAATTTCTTTTCCCTACTCCCTAGTTACAGACGCGATTAATCGTGTTTCTCCCTATTCACCATTCAGCAGGAAGCGCAAGCACTGAGAAGATGCGAACAATTGCAGAAATTAACGAAAAAATTAAGCGCCAACGTGCGGTGGTGTTGACAACTGAAGAATTAAAAGCACGAGTTGTAGAAATCGGTGTTACTAAAGCTGCTAAAGAAGTTGATGTAATTACCACTGGTACTTTTGAGCCGATGGAATCAAGTGGTGCAATTATCAATTTGGGACATACCGATCCCCCAATAAAAATTCGCCGTTGTTGGTTAGATGGCGTGCCAGCATACTCTGGTTTTGGGGCAGTAGATTTATATTTGGGTGCGAGTTGCGCTGTGGAGACGACGGATGGGGAAGAAGTGCGAGAACGTGGTGGTGGTCATGTAATCGAAGATTTGATCGCTGGCAAATCTATACACGTGAAAGCGCAAGGACAAGTAACAGATTGTTACCCCAGAGCAAATTTTGAAACTACAATTACCAGTGACACAATTAATCAGTTTTATTTATTCAATCCGCGCAATCTTTATCAAAATTTTATTGTTGGTGTAAATGGTGGCGATCGCCCCCTTTTTACCTATCTCGGCCCTTTACAACCGCGTCTGGGGAACGCTGTTTATTCTAACCCAGGTGCGATTTCCCCCTTACTCAACGATCCCGATTTGCAACTCGTTGGTATAGGTACTCGAATTTTTTTAGGCGGCGGTATTGGTTATGTCGCTTGGGAAGGCACTCAGCACTTCCCCTTACAAAAGCGTTTAGCTAATCGTACACCGATTGGGCCTTCTGCCACTTTAGCTTTAATTGGTGATGCCAAGCAAATGGATGCTCATTGGGTGCGGGGGTGTTACTTCAAAAGTTATGGCCCCTCATTAATGTTAGGGGTTGGTGTACCGCTACCTGTATTAAATGAACAAGTAATTGAACACTGTGCCGTCCAAGATCGAGACTTAGTAGCCCCAATAGTAGATTTTTCCATTCCCCGGCGCGTCCGTCCCACCTTTGGTTTAGTAAGTTACGCCCAACTAAAATCTGGGTGGATCGCCATAGAGGGCAAAGCAGTACGCTCTGCCCCCTTAGCGAGTTTGTTTTTTTCTAGGCAAGTCGCCCTAGAGTTGAAAAAGTGGATCGAAGCAGGTACGTTTACCCTGACAGAACCAGTTTCTCCAATTCCGATGGAGCGATCTTTTCTACCCCAAGACCGTCGGACGGATTTTTGATTGGAGCAGGGGAGCTGCACTTCGGCTCTCTTTCGGCTCCGCTCAGGGCAAGCCGCTCAGTGACCGAGGAGCAGGGAAGCAGCACTTCGGCTCCCTTCGGCTCCCTTCGGCTCCGCTCAGGGCAAGCCGCTCAGTGACCGAGGAGAAGTAGAGTAAGTCTTTCCCCTCTGCCCCTCTGCCCCTCCGCACCTCTGCCTTTTGTGCCCCATGCCCAATGCCCCATTCCCTAATCTTGAGTCGGTTTCGGTCGCTTGATGGGTTTAGGAGCGGGTGTTCTTGGTATAGGTTTTGACACCACTGAAGGGTCGCCGCCTGTACTTGTTTTCTTGATGGGACGAGGAGTTTCGCCAGTGCGTCTGGGGGGGAATGGTTTTCTACCACCAGCACCACCACCACTGCCAGCACGAGGCCCACCTTTAAATGGTGGTTTGCGTTTTTTGGGCAAATCAGCGATCGCTTCAGCTTTTTCTACTACTAAAACGTCTGCTTCCCGCTTGGCTTGGAAGTCCCAGAATTTACCCACTGCTTTGGTGGTTAGCACACCCCTCAATTTCAACTTAAAATATTTGGGTTTGTCAGTTGATTTACGTGGAGCCTGCCTAATTTTGACTACCAAGCTTTTAGCATCAAAGGATTGGTATACTACTTCACCACGAACAGAAAAACCACCATCTGCAACTTCTGATGAAGGTCTGGGGGCAGTTGTATTTAGTTCAGAGTTCTCGGATAAGCCATCATCGAGTGTCTGTAAATCTTGCAACTCAAAATCCGATTCGTCCTCATCTGTTGAGTTTTTAGCCAGATTTTCTGGCTCCCAAACTCCGACGATTTGGATGTGCAAGGTATCATTTTCTTGTCTAGTACGTGGATATACTACCCACAAGTGTTCTTTTTCTAAGTCTAGATGATTCTTGACTAAGCTCATAATCCGGCCTAGGAGGACGGCATTGAGTTCTACACCATCTGGAGTCAGCAGCGTACCTTGAGTAAATTGTTCGCTGCTAGCATGATAGCGACCTCGGACTAAGCCGATCGCTCGATACTGCATCGGTTCACTGGGAGGCGGAATCGGTTGCTGGCGATTAATCAAGTTCCCATTTGAGTCAGTCTCGCTGTTGTTGACAGGCAAATTGTCAACTTGTTTAGAGGACTGGGCTGCTATATGAACATTAGCGGCTGCCTCTACGTTAGTTGGGCCCTGGTTAGAGGCAGAAGAATTGGAAGATTCAGGCAACGGCATCAGGTCGGAATTCATAAAAACTCCTTGCGGCGGAGACACATCCCATTGTGGGATTTTACAAAGGCAGCTGGAAAGAGCATTTGTGCAACTGATGAAAGTATATTGGCTTTTCACAAAATCACACTAGGGTACTCTATACAATCCTAAAGGCGCTAAATTTAATGTATAAACACTAAATGTCTAATTTAGCGGCTTTACACTAGTTTCGGAAGCATATCATAGCTACAATTCTGACGGCTCCTCCTAAAGTCATCACTTACTTTAGCAGTGTGGATAGTTAATTGTTATAAAATTCACAGGCAATTGGCGGTATTCCGCAAAGTTTTGGAAATTTTTAACTTTACGATTTGTGTAAATGATAATGTCATTAAAATTTAGGAGAAAGACAAAACCGTGTCTCAACCGCGCAATCGTTGGATAGTTCAAGTCGTCTTAGCGGTGGCAATTCTTGCTTTTGTGGGTGTTTCGGTGATTCCCATAATTGGAGCATTTAATAATACGCCACCCTCAAGTCAAAATACCGCTAGCACCAGAGGTAGTTTGTCCTCTGCTGACCAAAAATCAAAACTGGAAGACGAAGCACGGGGTTATGAACAGGTTTTGCAACGGGAACCAGAAAATCAGACTGCGCTTAAGGGTCTGTTACAGGCGCGGCTGCAATTACTGAGTCAAAAAGATAAAAGTGAGGTTAAACCAGCTGATATCCAAGTTGTCATTGAACCCCTAGAAAAGCTAGCAAAGCTGAATCCCGAACAGTCAGAATATTCAGTATTACTAGCTCAAGCCAAACAGCAAATTGGCGATCGCGAAGGAGCCGCTCAAGCTTATCGCTCGATTTTGTCCACGAAACCAGGCGATTTGAAGGCTTTGCAAGGAATGGTGGCTTTATTGATCAGTCAGCAACGCCCGGAAGCAGCCATTGGTTTATTGCAAGAAACCCTATCTAATGCAGCCCAAGCAAATACAATTCAGCCTGGAAGTGTAGATATAGTAGCCGTGCAGGTACTGTTAGGTTCTGTTCATGCTTCCCAGAAACGCTACGCTCAAGCTAGCTCTGTATATGACCAGGCAATTAAGAAAGATCCCAAAGATTTTCGCCCCGTCGTGGCAAAAGCGATGCTTCTGAAACAACAGGGCAAAGATGCAGATGCAAAACCTTTATTTGATAGTGCCGCAGCTTTAGCACCTGCTAAGTACAGAGACGAAATTAAGAAGGCAGGAACGGTTTCCCCCATTCCTAAATCTGCGACCTCTCCCGCGCCTTCAGTGGGAAATACTCCTAAGTAATGGGCATTGGGGAAGAGGAGGCAGGAGGCAGGAGGCAGGAGGCAGGAGGCAGGAGGCAGGAGGCAGGAGGCAGGAGGCAGGAGGCAGGAGGCAAAAGTTCTTTAATTTTGAATTTTGAATTTTGAATTGATTTCTCCCCTGCTTCTTCCCCTCATGCTCCTTCAATGGCAGCAACAATACCAAAGACTAAAAACAGGCATCCGCCAATCAGGGTGAGTTGACGCTCAGAAATGCGTCCGGCAATCATTTTGCCGCCGATAACTGCGATCGCAGCACAAATGGCATGTCCTAAAATTGCACCGATTGTCACTCCAATGGGATTATTACCAGCCGCTAGAGCAATGGTGGCAATTTGGGTGCGATCGCCCCACTCTGCCATAAATGTCAACACAAAGGCTTCTATAACAATTGCCAAACCAGTCTTTTGCTTTGGTAACTGCAAATCTGCTTGTTTCACCGCAGCTTCAGCTTCTTCCACAACTTCTGTATCACAAGCAGCAGCGGACATCTTACTAGCGTCATACAACAGCTTGATACCGAAGGCAATAAATAAAGCTATTTCGGCGTAATGAATATAAACTTTTGGCAACAAAGATACCGCTTGTCCAAATAGCACCGAAAGGATTGTCATCGCGGCTAAAGCAGCTGTCACACCGATAAATACCAGCCGCCGCGGGTGGTGCATTGCCAAAATTACAGCAATAAAAAATGTTTTATCGCCTAGTTCTGAAACTGTAATTAGTAATAAACCTGCGGTAAAAGCTGTTAACACTCTCTCAAGCTCCTGAAGAATCGTTTACCGATGTGAAGCTTGATGAGAACCAAAAGACCTCACCAAGTTTACACTTTTCGGTGTGAACTTAGTGAAGGTCTCGCTTTCAAATATTTGATTACTTGCCATCTGAACCAGGCTCATCGCCAGTATGTTGATTCAGATGTACTGGCTTTCAAGTTTTTTGCCAGCAGCTACTCCCCTTCTATGCGTCCGTCATTATACATATTTTCCATGTATTAAGTCAAGAGAGTAGGCATATAGAGGTATAACTGTAGAGTGAAGCGTTACATACAGACCGATTCAGGGCTTATTGAGGTAAAAACTCATCATCTGTGACTTCTGCTAGCTGATATGGGCAGTTCAGAGGAAAGGATTCCATTGACAAACCAGTTTCAGCTTTTGCTTGCTTAACCGCTTGTGTGTAACACTCAGCAAAAACTATCTCAATATAGGATTTGAGACTAGGTGAATCATCTAGAGCTTCTTTGACACGTCTACGATGTTCAATGATGCTTCCTTCCCAGCTACCGCTTCTTTTGTCGGGCTGAAATTGCCATTTGAGCAAATGTATCAGAATTACAATCAGATTACTCTTGAGACTCCGGCGCTCACTCCTTCCTATATCAGCAATTTCTTCAATTAGGTTCTCCCACTCAACGTTTGCGTAATCCTGACTTTGCAATTTTTCTACAGTCGTTTCTATCCATTGCAAGTAATCAGTTTCATATAGGGTTTGGGAATGCGCCTTTAGGGAAGACATAGCAGTTTCCATAGGAAATGTTTAGATAATATCTCACATATCTTTACAATTAACATCGGTACGTTAAAATGTAACGCATTCTACGGGCTAAAGTAATTGCCAATTGTCTGACTAATCAACTTTAAGCTTTGCCAATATCTCTAGGCGTTTTAGATAATTATTCATGTGTTCAGCACTCTTTGTTGGAACATAACTATCGTTGTACAGATAAATTTTGTCTGTATTTGAATCACCTTTGTAAGAAAGTTTTGCTGCTGTTGCTAAACCTATACCTTTCAATTCAATGCAAATAGGATACTCTTCATACTTGATGTGTTCCTTTGTTTTGAAACCAACTGGCTTGTATTCTCTATTAAGCACTACGTATTTTCCATCAAGTTGTTTTTCAATGCAATAAGGAAGAAATACTGCACTGAAATCGTTAAGCGCCATATCATTTCCTTTGTCTACAACTTTACTAAAGTTAGAGGTGACGTAATAATCACCTCAACTATTACTTACCTGCACATGATGCCAATTCATTCAAAAAAATGAATCTATGAATCATGCACAAGGATAACGCCAAGTCCTGTATCATCAGGCAAGTCCAACCAACTTGGCGCTTAGTTCCCATAAGCGATCGCCTTTGTCGTCATCGCGGGCTTGAGGAGAGACTTTTTGCACAAAAGACTTGCCATCTTTCTTCTGGCGATTTCCCCAACTCCAATAGACACCGGATTGATTATACTCAGGATCGGCAACCACGGCAGCAACCCGTTCTCCCGCCAACTCTTGAGACACATATCCCCCAGTGATGTACTTCTGGAATAAGGGGAAGATTTTCTGAAACAGGGGATAGTGGTTTCTAAATAGCGGCGTTTCTGCAACACATCCCGGATAAAGAGAATTGAAGACGATACCAGTTGACTCGTGATAGCGCTCGTGCAGTTCCCGCATAGTCAGCACGTTGCAAACCTTGCTATCTTTGTAAGCTTTGACTGGTTCAAATTTTTTGCCATCAATCATCGATATTGGCTCTTTAAACCCTTCTGCAAAGCCTTGCAAATCGCCTAAGTCGGGACGTGGTGGAATCTTTCCACCTAATTCGTCTGGATTGTGCGTGACTGTTCCTAAAATTACGAGCCTTGGCTCTAAAGATGATTTCTTCAGATCCTCTATCATCAGGTTGCACAATAGGAAATGCCCTAGATGATTAGTAGTGACAGTTAACTCGTAACCTTCTGGACTGCGTAACGGCTCTTTGATTAAGGGCATATAAATTGCAGCGTTGCACACTAAAGCGTCTAGAGACTTGCCAGTGGCTCGGAAGTTCTTCACAAACTGTCGAACACTTTCCAAGGAGCCAAGGTCAATATGTATGCTGGTATAACTGTTGTAGGGGATTTCCACATCTTGAGCAGCTTTTTGTGCCTTTGCTAAATCCCGACAGGCTAACACCACATACCATCCTTTATCAGCAAGAGCTTTTGCAGCATACAAACCCACCCCCGAAGAAGCACCTGTAATTACAACCGTTGGCTTCTGATGTTGTTCCATTGTGTTCGCACTCCATTGACTGTCTCTAGGATCTCATACCAGTGAGCCATGATTGTCACCAGGTTTTTCAGGACTGTATTTAGGCTGAACTAACGCCCTTCCATTACTCTCAGAAAACAATAATCGAAGCAGAAGGCAGAAGAGAAGAGGATTTTACTTGTTTCTTCCATCCATAACGGAAGCGAGCGCGTCCGTAAACAGCTTTTGTCACTTTGGGAGAATCCAATCGCTCAAACGGTTACGGGGCTTTAATTTCTACTTTTTGTCTATAAATTTTAGTTTCTGTTGGAAATTAAAGCCTCAAACCTAGACTAAATCCAAGTCTCAGAATTTGGCTGAGATTATTCTTTTCCGAGAGTGATAAAAGAGGGCTAAGTAAGTGGGCGAAAAAATCCCCAAGTATTTTACGAAATGTAAATACAGCACATACTTTACCAATTCGTTATTTCACCGTTTTTACAAAACTAAATATATATTGGTTTTATCGTGCTTACCGACTTAACCTCTATACAAAAAACTTTCAAAAAAGTAATTGTAATAACATTTTTGGTATACTCATGAATGCAATCATAACTTTTTCTGTTTTTAAATATTTTTTTTTCAGATATATTTCAGATGTATATTATTACTAGGCTGAAAAGTATAAGTAAATTGCCTAGCAGTTTAACAATTTATTCTCTGTGGATAAGCTTCTACAATCTGTAAAAAAAATTCTCCAAGACAAGCCTCTCGATCCAATTCAGTGGTTTGTGCTCTATCAATCGTGGTTGGGTAAAACTTATGGTGAGATGGCAGAGGTATCAGGCTACGGCAACAATTACATCAAGGAAGTTGGTTCTGAGTTGTGGCAAGACCTTTCTATAGCACTTGGAAAAAGAATAACGAAAAAAAATCTGCATTTAGCCTTGAATAAACACTTACAAGACGAGTTAGGTAATCAAGAAAACCAGCTCCAAGAAAACTTTGGTGAAGAATCTAGCTTAGAAATTGTTTCTCCAGACTTTTTTTCAGCAAGCAAGATAGAATTTCCTAGCGGCCCTGTAGCACTAGGTTCTCATCTTTACATCAATCACCCTTCTCTGGAAGAACTTGTTTGTAATGAGATTTTACATCCTGGTTGCTTAATCAGGCTCAAAGCACCTAGAAAGATGGGAAAAAGTTCTCTACTCAATCGGATAATTGCTTATGCTAGAGAGCAAGATTATCAAATTGTCTATTTGGACTTTCAAGAAGCTGACCAAGACGTTTTTGCTTGCCTGGATAAATTTTTGCGTTGGTTTTGTGTAAATGTCAGTAGGCAGTTAAATCTCCTTCCTTGTGTAGATGATTTTTGGGATATAGAAATGGGCAGCAAGGTAAGCTGCAAAATCTATTTTGAAGCTTATCTGTTGCAATACATTAATGATAGTCCTGTAGTTTTGGCTTTGAATGAAGTCCATCGGATTTTTGAACATCCCAAAATTGCCCAAGACTTTCTGCCAATGCTGCGGTTTTGGCACGAACAAGCAAAGCAAGATCGGACTTGGCAAAAACTACGGATGATAGTGGTTCACACCACAGAAATTTATATTCCGCTTAAGCTCAACCAATCGCCTTTCAATGTAGGGATAACAATTACACTACCACCATTTACCCTTAAGCAAGTACAGAGTTTAGCATTACGTTACGGACTAGATTGGGCAGAAAACTCGGAAGGGGCAAAACGCCTTGCACCCCTACAAGCAATGGTAGGAGGACATCCCTATCTGGTGAGCCTTGCATTTTATCATCTATGTCAGGGTGGAATGACGCTAGAGGTGTTATTAGAAACTGCATCTATACCAGTAGGAATTTACGGTCAGCATTTACGAGAACTGTTGACACTACTGCAAAAAGAACCAGAATTAATGTTAGCGATGGAACAGGTAATTGCAACAGATGAAAAAGTGGAGTTAGACGCGATCGCTGCTTACAAACTAGAAAGTATGGGTTTGGTTCAACTAAACGGCAATCAAGCTAGTGCCATGTGTGAGTTATATCGTCTTTATTTTAGTCAACAGTTTGGAAAGCAAAATAGTGCTAATGCTTCTCTTAAATTTTCACACTAGTTTTAAGAGTCCATAGTAAGGACTAAAATTTTACTATGAACCTAATATTTCATTGAAATTCTGAGCATCTTATCAAATTTACCTATGCAAATTTCTTGATTGAGATATAGAAGAAATTTAAAATTCAAAATCAATTAAATGAAGAATTATCGATACCAAGTTGGTGGTACTCTTACTAATGACGCTCCTAGCTATGTTCAGCGTAGAGCGGATGTAGAACTTTACGAAGCTTTAAAACAGGGTGAATTTTGCCACATTTTAAGCTGTAGACAAATGGGTAAATCCTCACTTATGGTAAAAACAAAGCACCGCTTGCAAAAAGAGGGCTTTAGATGTGCCACCGTTGATATGACTAATATTGGTTCTGAAAATATAACTCCAGAACAGTGGTATAAAGGAGTTGTCGGCGATTTATGGTTGAGTTTTAAACTGTTAGGAAAAGTTAATTTAAAAACCTGGTGGCAAGAACAAAACGATCTTTCTTTAGTTCAGAAAACCAGTCGATTTATTTCAGACATTTTGTTAACTCAGTTTCCTGACGAAAAACTATTTATTTTTATTGATGAAGTTGATAGTATACTCAGCCTCGATTTCTCTGTTGATGACTTTTTTAATTTGATTCGGTTTTGTTACAATCAACGAGCAATAAATCCAGAGTATTATCGGATTACATTTGCAATTTTTGGGGTTGCTACACCTTCAGACTTAATTATATATCAAAATAATACTACCCCGTTTAATCTTGGTAAAACTATCCAAGTAAATGGTTTCACCTTTGAAGAAGCTCAACCACTTTCTTTGGGACTAGATATTAAAGACAATCATCCTCAGAAAGTTTTGAAAGAAGTATTAGCTTGGACAGATGGGCAACCATTTCTTACTCAAAAGCTGTGTCGGCTACTTGTGAGTTTATCTCAAGATGAGATGGGTAGAAATCTGAAAATTCCTCCTGGCACAGAAGAATTTTGGATAGAAAATGTGGTGCGCTCGTACATCATCGAGAAATGGGAATCACAAGACGAACCGGAGCATTTACGAACTATTCGCGATCGCATCCTCCGAAACGAAAAATTTGCCGCCAGATTGTTAGGAATTTATCAACAAATCCTCCAAGGATTGAAAGTACCAGCCGATGATAGTCGAGAACAGGTAGAACTGTTGCTGTCTGGTTTGGTAATCAAAAAACAAGGTTGTCTCCAAGTAAAAAACCGAATTTATCAAGAAGTTTTTAATTTAGAATGGGTTGGAAAAAAATTAGCTTACTTGCGCCCGTACTACGAAAGCTTTAATGCATGGGTAGCCTCAGAAGAAAAAGATAAATCTCGCTTATTGCGTGGACAAGCCTTGATGGATGCTCAAATGTGGGCAAATGGTAAAAGCTTGAGCAACTTAGATTATCGGTTTTTAGCTGCTAGTGAAGAATTAGATCGGCGAGAAGTACAGCAAGCATTAGAGGCTGAACGTGCTCAAGAAGTCGAAGCAAGGCTTGCAGAGCAACAAAAAAGGCTGGCTCAACAGAAGAGAAATGCCACAATAGTGACACTTTTGCTCGTGGGTATGACTATCAAGTTGGTGATTTCTATAGTGTGGGGAGTATCGCTTTTACGAAAGATTGATGTTTTAGAATCACAGCTAAAATGTGCCGAGCCGACTACACCCCTTCAATTTACTCACTGTCCAAAGTCAAGAGCTGCTAGGGAAACCTCAGAATAACAATCGTTAAAAAAACTCTCAATAACCCAAGTGCAGGCGATGTATAGGTTAGTTATCACGAGCAAATTTAAAACAGCTTTCCGAAAATTTACTCGTCGTAATGCTGACTTACTTGTGACAATGTTTATTAGCTCAATACAAGTGCGATCGCTAATATCGCTAATATTGTAGCGGCAGTCTTTAAAGTAAAGCCATCTCTCATCTATAAAGGTTGATTTAGTGCGATAAGTTAATATGAGTTTGACGAAGCTCAAAAAGCGATAAGGATAAGACTTACAAGTTTTTTATATCTTACGAGTTCTGTATCAACCCAAATAATTAAGAGGATCGAGCAATTGAGTAACCTAGATAGAGTTTTAGATGCCGCAATGGAGCTTACTTTAGAGCAGCAAGAAATGCTGGTACAAATTCTCAAAAACCGAATTATTGAAAGTCGACGAGATGAAATTGCGTCAGATGCAGCAGCTTCCATTGCTGAATTTCAAGCAGGTAGGCTCAAAGTCCAGACTGCTGCCGAAGCAATTCAAGAATTACGAGAATATCTCAATAACCCAAGTGCAGCCGATGTATAAGTTAGTTATCACGAGTAAATTTAAAAGAGCTTTCCGAAAATTTACTCGTCGTAATACTGACTTACAGGCCAGAATAGAAGAAACTATTGCTGCTATTGAGAATGACATATTTGCAGCCAATTTAGGCACTCACAAGCTAGAAGGAAAGCTATCAGGGTTTTTCATGTTCTTGTGGATATGATTGCCGCGTTGTTTTCTCGCTGAAAACCGATGGAGAGAGTGGGGAACAAGTTGTTCTTTTGTTAGACATTGGTACTCATGACGATGTTTATTAGCTCAATACAAGTCCGATCGCTAATATTGTAGCGATAGTCTTTAAAGTCAAGCGTAGGCGTAGCCCGTCGTAGACATTGCATCATGTATGATGGTTAATCGGCGTGCGATCGCCAACACAAATGCAGGTCTGGCCAAAGCTGCCGATGATGTGAGTTAAAATCCTGATATCTTCAATCACTACTAACGCAGACAGCTCCCGAAAAAGCGATCGCTATGCTTCAGTATCCCCATCTCGAACAAGCGCTAAAATATCACTTCGGTTATGACCAATTCCGCCCCGGACAACGGCAAATTATCGAAGATGCGCTGCAAAATCGAGATTTAATGGTTGTGATGCCGACTGGTGGGGGGAAATCTCTATGTTTTCAGCTACCAGCATTGTTGAAAAATGGACTAACTGTGGTAGTGTCGCCGTTAATTGCTTTGATGCAAGACCAAGTAGAAGCGCTGCGAAATAATAATATTAACGCGACATTTCTCAATAGCAGTTTGAATGCTTACCAGGTGCGATCGCGGGAAGAAGCCATCCTCAGCGGTAAAGTAAAATTACTCTACGTCGCCCCGGAACGTCTGCTGAGTGAAAGGTTTCTACCGTTTCTCGATTTAGTTAAAGAAAAAATCGGTATTTCTAGCTTTGCTATTGATGAAGCGCACTGCGTTTCGGAATGGGGACACGATTTTCGTCCAGAATATCGCCAGTTGAAATCTCTGCGGAAACGCTATCCTGATGTTCCTACAGTCGCCCTCACCGCCACAGCAACCGATCGCGTCCGTAGTGATATCATTCAACAACTAGGACTAAAGCAACCAAGCATTCATCTTGCCAGCTTTAACCGTGAAAATCTTTATTACGAAGTCCGTCCTAAAACTAAATATGCTTACGCTGAATTATTAGAACTAATTCGAGAAACTGAAGGTTCGACAATTATTTATTCTTTAACTCGTAAAAAAGTTGATGAACTCACTTTTAAACTACAAAATGATAAGATTGGTGTTCTGCCTTATCACGCCGGATTAACTGATGAGGAACGTAGTAGTAATCAAACGCGATTTATTCGAGATGATGTCCGGGTGATGGTGGCAACAGTTGCCTTTGGCATGGGAATTAATAAACCCGATGTGCGGCTGGTAGTTCACTTTGATATGCCCAGAAATATAGAAAGTTATTATCAAGAATCGGGTAGAGCCGGGAGAGATGGAGAACCATCTCGATGTACGATATTTTTCAGCTTTGGTGATGTTAAAACAATTGAATGGAGTATCGATCAAAAAACCGATCCTCAAGAACAGTTGATTGCTAAACAACAACTGCGACAAATGATCGATTATGCTGAAGGCACTGATTGTCGGCGAACAATTCAACTGGGTTATTTTGGCGAAAGGTTTCCTGGGAATTGCGGTAACTGTGACAATTGTCGTCATCCCAAACCCATGCAAGATTGGACAATTGAAGCCATGAAGTTTTTATCTTGTGTGGCCCGTTGCAAAGAAAGGTTTGGGATGCTACACATAATTGATGTGTTGCGGGGGGCAAAAAAAGACAAAATTATCCAGTACGAACACGATAAACTTTCTACTTATGGTATTGGCAAAGATAGAACTGTAGATGAATGGCGAATGTTGGGGCGATCGCTTTTACATCAAGGGTTAATAGAACAAACTAGCGATGGTTACTCAGTTTTAAAACTAAATGCCCACAGTTGGGAAGTAATGCGAAAACAACGCACAGTTTCGCTAGCTATAACCACAGTCCAAAAGATTACCTGGGAACAGGAGAGTGAAAAAGCAGAAGTTGCAGAAATATTATTACAGAAGTTGCGATCGCTACGTAAACAATTAGCTGATGAGCAATCTGTACCACCTTACGTGATCTTCCACGATTCCACTTTAAAATTGATGGTACAGGTGCAACCCCAAAACTTAACTGAATTTGCCAAACTTTCTGGTGTAGGTAGTCACAAACTCGCTCAATATGGCGAAAAATTCATTACAGAAATTCGCGCCTACCGCCAAGAAAAAGGTTTGCAAAATAAATCTGCTACTTCCGTATCTTCTGCCAAATCATCTTCTTCTTACACAGAATTGCAGACATTACAATTGCATCAACAAGGTTTAAATATTGCTCAAATTGCCCAAAAACGCAATCTTAGTCCAGCAACAGTTAGCAGTCATCTAGAAAAACTAATTGAAAAAAATCAGCCAGTTGATTTAAATCAATTAGTACCTTTAGAACATCAACAAAAAATTTGGCAAGTTTTAGAAGTACTCGGTGATATTTCCCTCACTCCTATCAAAGAACAACTAGGCGAAAGCTACACTTTTGATGAAATTCGTTTAGTACGGAGTAAGTGGCGGCGCGAAAATCGTAAGTGATGATTTGCTAAGGATGAGTAATACAAACCAAAACAATCATTATTTCATCATGAATTACAATAAAAAAATGAACGAGGGAGAGAAATCAAAACTCTCAAATTTGCCAAAATCAATACACTGCTTTAACTTTATATATTTGCTTTTTTGTATTTCGTTTATTGCATTTGGAGTCAAGTTAATATCTGCACCAAAGATGATTACAACTTTATCTTGTGAGCGAACACCAAAGCACATCAATTGTCAGTTGGCTAATCGAGATTGGTGGGAGTCCTCTGTAAAAATCTATTCTGAATTAGATTTGTGGATGGGCGTAGAAGTTAAGGCAATTCATGATGGTGGAGAGAACCGATATTATGTCAACCCTGTTATTAAACATGGGGAAGACTATCGCATTTCTCGACCCTCATACTGGCAACCAGAAGCACAAAAACTTGCTGACAAAATTAATGCTTTTCTAAACAATTCTCAACAGAAATTTCTGACGCTCACTCAAGACAATTCTAACGCACTTATATTAGGTGGCTGGTTTTGCATTTTATTTGGTGCATTTTGTTTAAGTCTTACTATTTGCTCATATATTTGTTTTTTGAAAAACTAGATAAGGAAGCTAAACTTAAATCTTATGATTAAAATACAAGAGCAATATCAAAGGAGTTAGCCAATGAGTCAGATGCTTAATACAGGACTACGCTGGACAATTCATGATGTAGAATTGTTCCCGGAAAACGAAGGGACGCGCTACGAGATAGTTGATGGAGAATTATTTATGACCAGGGCACCTCACTTTAAACATCAGCAAACTTGTGGCAGAATTTTCCAACAGCTTAATATTTGGTCAGATTCTACTGGTTTAGGAGAAGCTGTAATCAACCCTGGCGTTTTGTTTTCAGAATCAGATAATGTGATTCCTGATGTAGTTTGGGCTACTAAAGAAACCTTGGCGCTAACATTGGATGAAGCGGGACATTTAACTGGCGCACCAGATTTAGTAGTCGAAGTCTTGTCTGCTAGCAACGAAGACCTAAGACGAGATAAAGAAGCAAAACTTAAACTTTATTCTTCCAGAGGAGTAAAAGAATATTGGATTGTTGATTGGCGATCGCGTAAACTAGAGGTCTATCGGCGCGAACAAAGTCAACTTAACTTGGTAGCAACCTTATTTAGTAGCGATAATCTCATTTCTCCGTTATTGCCTGGTTTTAGCTGTACTGTAAACCAGTTTTTTCCTGTATAAATTTTAGGTTGAATGGAAAAACAGCTCTCATTCTTTTCCCAAAACACAATCTGTATCATTTATTCTTCAGATATCGCCTTGCACCAATAACTAAGTTTTCTCCTCATCAAGGCGATATCTATAGATCGTCAGTTGATATTAAGAAAAACTGGGAATTTCAGAGTTAGAATCTTGTGATGTCATAGCAGACTTTGAAGACTCAGTGTTTTGGTTTTTGACAGTCAGAATTACAGATAGCAGCTTAGGCAGTGCTAGACAGGCAACAGTATTTAATATCGTCAGAAATATACCATCTATCAAACTCATATATTAATCTTCTCCGTTTGAAAATTGGTGGTGACTATATTTATTAGTTTGAAGCAAATTCAGTAGAATTGCGTAAAAACAGAATTTAGATTTCTTTTAGAGAATATAAGCTAAATAAATATATTTTTATCAAAACAGAATAAAGGCGTCAGTCGCCACAATGGGCTAAAGCCCCGCTACCGCTAACAGTTGGGTATTTTGAACGAAAAAGCAGATAGCGTCGCGTCTTGATTCTGAATCCTGAATTCTGAATTCTGACTTTTTTTTCAAGTCTTCTGACTTCCTACTCTGAGATGTATTAGGGGGGTCAAACCCCCTATTCACCAGATATATCCTTGCAGAAGTCAGAGAACTGAGTCTCTAGGTAGAGAGCAAATTAGACTTGCCATATTTATTTATGAAATTAGAGCTAGACATGAATGAAAATATCCGATCTTTATCTATCAAAAGGATGAGATATAGGTATAACAATTTCCTATATCTAAAGAAACTAAATGTTTATTTTTAACTTAGAAGTATACTTCTGACAGAAGATGTTAAAAAAAATTAGACATAGTAAATTAAAATCAATAATAATCAAAGTTCCTAAACAATTCAGGCAAGTGTGCTATACACGTGCTTGGAACAGCCTAAAACTTTGTTAAAATCAGCAACACACAAACTATGAACTCTACCACCGAAAAACGTATCGCCTTGATTTCCGTCCACGGAGACCCAGCGATTGAAATAGGGAAAGAAGAAGCTGGGGGACAAAATGTTTATGTGCGTAATGTGGGTGAAGCACTAGCGCAGCTGGGATGGCAAGTTGATATGTTTACCCGCAAAGTGAGTCTGGAGCAAGACTCGATAGTTGAACATAGCAACAATTGTCGAACTATCCGTTTAAAAGCTGGCCCCCTTGAGTTTGTGCCGCGAGATGAAATTTTTGAATATCTGCCAGAATTTGTGGATAATTTCCTCAAATTTCAAGTAAAAAATGATTTTACATACGAGTTAGTTCATACTAACTACTGGCTCTCTAGTTGGGTGGGGATGGAGTTAAATAAAATCCAAAAGAGTAAACAGGTTCACACCTACCACTCCTTAGGAGCAGTAAAATATAACACTATAGAAGATATTCCTCTGATTGCTAGTCAGCGATTAGCAGTGGAAAAACAAGTGTTGGAAAAAGCAGAGCGAATTGTAGCGACAAGTCCGCAAGAACAGGAACACATGCGATCGCTAGTTTCCACAAAAGGTAATATCGACATTATTCCCTGTGGTACAGATATTCAGCGATTTGGTTCCATTGCACGAGAAGCAGCTAGGGCTGAATTGGGGATTGATAAAGAAACCAAAGTTGTACTATACGTGGGGCGCTTTGACCAACGCAAAGGTATAGAAACTTTGGTACGAGCGGTAAACGAGTCTCAACTACGCGACTCCAAAAATATCCAGCTAATTATTGGTGGTGGTAGCACTCCAGGTAACAGCGACGGCATTGAACGCGATCGCATTGGGCAGATCGTCAACGAATTGGGAATGAGCGACTTTACCATCTTTGCGGGTCGTTTGAGTCAAGATATTTTACCAACTTATTACGCCGCTGCCGATGTTTGCGTTGTTCCCAGTCACTACGAACCCTTTGGATTAGTGGCGATTGAAGCGATGGCAAGCGGTACACCAGTAATAGCAAGTGATGTCGGCGGACTTCAGTTTACTGTAGTTAATGAAGAAACTGGTTTATTAGCTCCACCGCAAGATGTAGATGCTTTTGCCTCTGCTATTGACCGAATTCTCTTAAGTCCAGAATGGCGAGATGAATTGGGTAAAGCTGGTAGAAAGCGCGTCGAAACTAAGTTTAGCTGGGATGGTGTTGCACATCAACTGAGTGAACTTTACACCCAACTGTCGCAGCCACAACCAGTAGCGGCAACAGCAAAAGAACTAGTACAATCAACTGCCGAACTAGTGCAATCAAAAGCAAAAGAACTAGTACAATCAACTGCCGAACTAGTGCAATCAACAGCAAAAAAGCCAGTTTTAGCTGCTAAATAATGCTTTTGCGTAACAGATAATGGTGAGTGAGTAATTCGGATAATATTTTGGGTTTAAATTTGGCAGCGTAGGCGTTGGCGTAGCCTCTCCAAGAGTTGCCCAACCTAGGCATCGCCTGAGCTTGGAAAACTCAACACCAAAAACAAACTGTATAAAAAACGAACTTATCACTTAAACGCAGAAGCTTATCTTACGATAATTTCTGCGTTTTTTGATTCGCAGCTATCACCAAAGCAAGTAACCGCTATGATAGGTGAGGTCTGTTATGCTTTAACTAAACAAAAATAAAAGCATAGCGATCGCTACCATTTGAATGTTAAAAACTAATCGCTTTGCAACCAGTTGACTTTACCACTCTCACAGCTGCTTGTAGCGAAATCCGCGCTAACTGGCTACCATCACGCTTAGAACAGGTTTACCAGCGCGATCGCTACACGATTGCTATGGCATTACGCACCCTAGAACAGCGAGATTGGCTACAGATTTCTTGGCATCCCCAAGCTGCACATATTTGTATCGGCGATCCGCCACCGCGATCGCCAGATACTTTTACCTTTAGCCAACAATTGATACACCAATTGGGTGGTTTAGCACTGGTGGCGATTGAAGCGATCGCTCCTTGGGAGCGTGTGATTGATTTACAATTTGCCCGTCGTCCTGGAGAAAGCGCTCTATATCATGTCTATGCAGAAATCATGGGCAAGTATAGCAACGTCATTCTCACCGACGCTAACAATATAATTATCACTGCTGCTCATCAAGTCAGTCAGCAACAATCTAGCGTCCGTCCGATCCAAACCGGACAACCTTATGAAACACCACCGAAACTAACTGGAACTGTCCCCAGTTTGAGCGAATCTCAAGAACGTTGGCAAGAACGGGTAAGTTTAGTACCAGGGGCAATCAAGCGGCAATTGCTCAAAAGTTATAGTGGCTTGAGTGCAGCGCTGTTGGAGTTAATGCTGCTAGAAGCAAATATCGCACCAGAAACATCCACCGATACTCTCAACCCCGACGACTGGCGACGGTTGTTTGAGCGTTGGCAAGAATGGCTGCAAGCCTTAGATTCCAAAGAATTTCAACCCGCTTGGACAAAAAATGGTTACACCGTCATGGGTTGGGGTGCAGTTGAAAAGGTCAAAAATATCCAGGAGTTGCTCAACCGCTACTACAGTAACCAAATTGACCAACAGTTATTTTCCCAATTGCGCCATCAGTTGAGTCAGAAATTGAATAATATTCTGACGAAATTGCGGAATAAAGCTCAAACCTTTCAGACGCGCTTACAGCAATCAGATCGAGCCGATGAGTATCGGCAGAAAGCTGATTTATTGATGGCTCATTTGCAAAACTGGGAACCGGGGATGAAAGAAATTATCCTGGCTGATTTTGAGACAAATTTGCCAATTGCGATCGCACTCCAGCCAGATAAAAATGCCGTCCAAAATGCCCAAAGTCTTTACAAACAGCACCAAAAGCTCAAACGCGCTCGTGCTGCTGTGGAACCGCTACTATTGGAAGTACAGACAGAAATTGAGTATTTAGAACAAGTAGAAGCTGCGATCGCTCAGATTGACACCTACCAAACAGCAGAAGATTTACGAGCTTTAGAAGAAATCCGCGAAGAGTTGATTGGGCAAAAATATCTCGAAGATCCAGAATACCGCAGTCGGAGTGCCAATGAACCCCCCAGCACCAACTTTCATCGTTACCTTACCCCTAGCGGCTTTGAAGTATTAATTGGTCGTAACAATCGCCAAAATGACCAATTAACCTTTCGTGTAGCAGGGGATTATGACATCTGGTTCCACGCTCAAGAAATTCCAGGAAGCCATGTGTTACTACGTCTAGAACCGGGTGCTGTTGCAGAAGAAGCTGATTTGCAATTTGTAGCTAATCTTGCCGCATACTACAGTCGCGCTCGTCAAAGTGAGCAAGTGCCAGTAGTTTACACTCAGCCAAAACACGTCTACAAACCCAAAGGAGCAAAACCGGGAATTGCTATTTACAAGCAAGAAACCATACTTTGGGGAAAACCGCAATTAACAATTCAAAATTCAAAATGACGCTCTCTACGTTCGCGCCGCCTCTCGTATAGAAGCCATGCCGCAGGCTTTACGCTGCGCTAACAAAAATTCAAAATTAAGAGAATTGGGCATTTCTCCCTGCTCCCCATGTCCCTCATCTCCCCAACACTACTACTTTGTCAAGATCCAACATGACTTCCATCCTGCCCTATAGCAATATCACAGTTTCAGCAGATTGTTCCGGCGCATGACGAGGGCGAAGATGCAAACTGATTTCCATATCGAGCCGCTTGAGGAAAATCAGGAGTTTGCCCTCGCTGAACCTTTGAAACTCTCCTTTCATCAAATGAGATACTTCTGGCTGGGGAATGCCCAGAAGTTCGCTGATTTCGCGCTGTTTCAGGTTGCGTTGAGAGAGAAGGCGCAATACCTGAATCCCTATCTTGCCTCGCGTAAAAAGTTCCGAAGCATTCGACAAACCGAGGTCAGCAAATACGTTGCCACTGCTTTCTTCAAAAACGGGTTCCTGTGTCATTGTTGTTTCTCCCTTGCCACTGCGTCCTTATAGCGTTGTTTAATCAGGTCAACATCAGCTTGTGGGGTTTTAATCCCCTGCTTTGATTTCTTCTGAAAAGCGTGCAGGACATAGATTTTCTCTGCAATCTTTACTGCATAGACTGCCCTGTAACTATCGGTATCGTAGCGTTTGACAATTTCATACACGCCGCTTCCAACCCCTTTAAAAGGCTTGGCATCTATTGGTGTTTCCCCTGCTTGCACCAATTGCAGCGAATAGCCTACTGATGCACGCACCTCTTCAGGAAATGAGCGAATATTTTTGAGAGAGTCTCCCATCCAAACCAGAGGTCGTAAAGGAATTTCTGTGATATCCTCATCATCGTCCATTTTATATAAAAATTCCTATAAAAAAGTCAGGCGATAGCATGAAATGGGTGGGGTTCTAGGCACTTCAATTCGGTAAACCCTCTACCCGCATCAAATCTAATTCGCGTTCAAATATTTCATCAATTGGCAACATTTGACCATCAGCAGTCATAAATTTATGGTCTTTTGTTGCCCGAATCAATGAACCATCTTCCAAGCAATACTCAAATACCTCTTGCTCTCCGCGCTCGTGCCACTGTGCCACAGGTTGCGTGTAAATATTTCCATTATTATCAACACTATATACACTGCATTCGATGCGTTTTTCGACAATTTCTCCAATCGGCATTAATCCATATTCTACAGTCAATATTTCCGTGTCATAGCTTAAACAATATTCCGCAAACTTCAACATTTGCTCGAATAATTCATCCGCAACTTTTTTCTGCACGCCATTTTTCGCTGCGCCATCCACGAATTTTTCTCGCTGCTTTTGCATCTCAGAAACTTTCTTTTTACCCATCGCCCGACGCAGCAAGTCAGCTTGTCCTAAAGAATATCCCGCCATATCTTGAGCAATTTTCATGATTTGCTCTTGATAGACCATAATTCCATAAGTTTCGTCTAATATTGGTTCCAGAACTTGGTGTTGATAATCAATTTTTTCTCGACCATGTTTGCGGTTAATAAATTTAGGAATTAGTCCCGCATCTAATGGCCCCGGTCGATAAAGTGCCAAAATTGAAGAAATATCTTCTATATTAGAAGGCTTCAAATCTCGCACGATCTGACGCATCCCAGAAGATTCTAATTGAAATATCCCTTCTAACTCACCTGCTTCTAATAACTCATAAGTTTTTTGTACATCTTTTGGTAAACTGCTATGTTCACCTTTAGCTAATATCCTCTGAGCTTTTCTTTCCTGGCGAGGAATTTCATCAGGATCGACCCGATATCCTCTAGTTTCTTGAATCAAATCAACGGTCTTTTGAATCAGCGTCAGGTTCCGTAAACCCAGAAAATCCATTTTCAACAAACCCATTGATTCCAGGTCTTCCATGAAATATTGGGTAATTACAGAACCGTCATTATTCTTCTGTAGCGGGACAATTTCATCAAGTGGATCGGCAGAAATTACCACACCTGCGGCATGAACACCAAAGGTTTTGTTAGTTCCTTCAATTCGCATTGCCATATCAAGCCAATGGCGAACATGGGGTTCTTTATCATATTTCTCTTTAAACTCTGGTTCTGGAGTTTTATCAGAAACCATCACCTTGAGTTTCGTTGGTTTCCCCCGCACCACAGGAATCATTTTCGCCATTTTGTCAGCTTCCCCGTAGGGAATATTTAATACTCTGGCGACATCTTTCAAAACTGCTTTAGAAGTTAGACGGTTAAAAGTAATAATTTGGGCAACTCTATCTGCACCATATTTCTCAGTAACATATTCAATAACTTTATCCCGTTGTTCAATACAGAAATCCGTATCAATATCAGGCATGGATTTCCGTTCTGGGTTCAAGAAACGCTCGAATAGTAACCCATGATGTACAGGGTCAATATTAGTAATTCGCATCGCATAAGCGACTAATGAACCAGCCGCCGAACCCCGACCTGGACCTACAGGAATATTATTATCTCTAGCAAATTTGATGTAGTCCCAGACAACTAAAAAGTATTTAGAAAAACCCATCTGCTGAATCATTTTCAGCTCGTATTCCAATCTTTCTTTATAGACGGAATCGACTTCTTGACGAGATTTGCGATTTAAGCGTTCTAAAAGTCCACTCCATGCAACATCTTCGGCGTAAGTGTCAGCAGTATGGCCGGAAGGAATAGGAGGTGTAGGAATCTGAGGCTCACCCATAATATGGTAAGGCTCAACTTTATCAGCGACTTCTTCAGTAGTGGCGATCGCTTCGGCAATCACATCATCTGGTAAATGGTCACGAAATAGCTGCTGCATCTCCTCACCAGATTTGAGATACTCTGTGCCGCTATAACGCATCCGCTTATCTTCAATAATTAGCTTGCCAGTTTGAATACATAGCAAAGCGTCGTGGGCTTCAACGTCAAAACAAGAAATAAAATGCGAATCATTCGTCGCAACAATTTTAATGCCTAGTTCCCGCGCAATTTTGACAATTTCAACATTTACAATCCGGTCTTCTTGGGAGCCGTGGTCTTGAATTTCTAGATAATAATCATCACCAAATACATCTTTATACCACTGAGCAACTTTCCGGGCGGCATCTGGTCTATTACTGAGAATCGCTTGGGGAATTTCTCCACCCAAACAAGCGCTGGTGACAATCAAGCCTTCATGATATTCTTTTAATAAATCTTTATTAATACAAGGACGAGAAAAAATTCCTTTACCTTGAACACCTTTGAGGTGAGAAATTGTGGTTAATTTGACTAAATTTTTGTAACCTTTGGTATTTTTAGCTAAAACGACTTGATGATATTTCGGGCGGCGCTCTTGTTTCTCGATATCGCCGTTAATTACATACATTTCATTGCCGATAATCGGCTTAATATTTTGACTACGGCAAATTTTGATCAGTTCGACGGCTCCATACATGACACCATGATCGGTAAGGGCGATCGCTTTCATCCCCAGTGCGATCGCTCGATCCACCAACTCTGGTAGCTGACTTGCCCCATCAAGTAGACTGTAGTCACTGTGAATATGTAAAGGCACAAAGGACATAAGCATCTCCAACCACAAGCCAAGATATCTCTAGGGGCCTACCTTGTGGTATACCCTTTCGAGCCAAATTTTGCAAAGCAACGGAATCTTAGATTAACAGTTTTTAACCAAAATTAAAGCTGTTCTTTTTCGGGAATTATCACTATTATTAGTGTTGTTTTAATAGTTACAGCAGTTAACCAGTATCTAGCCAATGAGTCAAACAGAGAGAACTACTTCGCCTGAAACCAAAGCTAGCCCTTGGTGGCAGCGTATCCCTCTCACGTTGCAAATTCTCATCGCCTTAATAGCAGCAGTCAGCGTCGGAATTGCTCTTGGTGCGGGGAATTCTAATCCCAGCAACGCCACTTTAATCAACAATTTAGCAATTCCGGCTGAATTGGTACTAAAGGCTCTCCGCGCCTTGGCTACACCCCTGATTCTGGTGGCGGTGCTGCATACTTTGATGACTACCAATATCCCTGGTACAGCCGGACGGCGGTTGGCAGTGTTACTTTTAACTAACACTACTGTAGCTATTTTGGTGGGACTGTTCGTAGCCAATGTACTGCGTCCGGGGACTTGGGGTAATGTAAACACCTCAACAAGTACAGAAATAGCTCCTCAGAGTCTCGATCCTTGGGGAATACTCAAAGATGCTGTACCAGAAGCTGTCCTCAAGCCATTGGTGGATAATAATGTCATTCAACTGATTGTGATTGCTCTGAGTTTTGGCATCGTTCTGCGGGCATTAAAATCTGAACAAATCGCTCAAGGCAAGAATGGATTCCAGCCGATAGAGGATGTCATCGGAATTTTATTTGAAGCGGTAGTCCGCATCCTCAACTGGGTAATTGCCTTAGTGCCGTTCGCAGTTTTTGGGATTGTAGCTAAAACGATTGCGATGCAGGGCTTTGCACCGTTTAAATCTTTGGGTGCATTTATCGTCGCCGTATTGTTAGCACTGGTATTGCAAGCGTGCTACTACCTGATCAGAGTAAAATTTGGTTCTTGGGTACATCCGCTAAAATTTCTCGCTGGCGGTTCTGATGCTTTTTTGACAGCTTTCTCAACTTCTTCCTCGGCGGCGGCAATGCCTGTAACCTTTGAGGTTTTGCAAACAAAAGTTGGTTTAAGAGAATCTTCTGCTGCTTTGGGCGCATTAGTCGGGGCAAATTTTAATAATGATGGTACTGCCCTCTATGAAGCAATGTCTGCGTTGTATATTTCCCAACTGATTGGACAACATCTGAGTCTGACACAGCAGTTAATTGTCATCCTTACGTCGATTTTTGCATCTGTAGGTGCGGCGAATATTCCTAATGCGGGACTGGTAACAATGACACTAGTGTTCACTTCTGTCGGCTTACCTACCCAGTACATCGCTTTGCTAGTTACTGTAGACTGGTTTTTGGATCGCTGCCGCACCGCGATTAATGTTATGGGAGATATGACTGTCAGTGCTTTACTTGATGGCAAAAAGCCACGTTCTGTAGACGAGGCTTAGTTTGCCAGCTTTTAGTTGAGTTCAGCAGCTTTTTAAATATCTAATGCTGTTGAGGTCCTTTGGCGTCACATTCTTTAGTCCAGCAACGTTCTAAAAGTTGCAGACGCCAGATCAATACAAAGCGTTGGGGATTTAATACTAATTTAGTATCCCGACTAAATAAGGGCTGGTTCAGATACTGCCAAAGAGGAAATTTAATTTTGGTGTGTTTTGGAGTCATAAGAACAAGAAAAATAATATAAAAGTTGTGTCTAGGAATTACCTAATACTGTTTTTCTAGTTAAAGGCTACCCTGCGTTTTTGCTATTGTCTTTGTGGCAATTGCGGAATTCCAGCAAGTGAATCTATGTTGTTTACGCTTTAATACTGAGAATTGCACGCACCATTTTTCTGATTCCATATCCAGTGAAATATTATGACTTTTCACAAAATTCTTGCTTCAAAGACATTGCAAGGGGCGTACATAATAAGGTTCCCTTGAGGCAAACTGTTATATAAAGACCTTGCTGTTGTTGAAATTAAATAGGTGAAATAGGTGAGAAATTGCTGAATTAGACATAAATTTTGAATTGCTTTTCATCCCACCGTTACCACCCGCCGAATTTCGTCGCTGCGAAACCCGATCGCCATTGGACGACGTACCCCCAAAAGTGCTACCACATCGTACAATTCCAGTACCACCCCTTCTATCCGCAGGGAATGGACAATATCGCCGCTTTTCAGGTCAATCACTAGCAACCCACAGCGAGGTTGAACGTTTTTCTGATGCAATTTCTCGTCTAAAGCCAAGCCGCTAAATGTCTTGTTATGCCTGGGTTGGGAAATTCCCACTACTGCAAAGTTGCCATAAAATGCACAACCACGCAGATATCCCGGACAAAAGGCGACTGGTTCAAATACTCCTCGCTTTAAATCGGCAAAGCCAAACTCGCCCGTACCTGAGTTGAGTAGCCAGAGTTTTTCCTGATGCCAACGCGGGGAGTGGGGCATAGACAGCCCCTGCAAGACGATTTCATTGCTTTCTACGTCAATGACACAGCCGCCATTTGCCCGATAGTCCCGCCAGCCCTCGGCTACGTCCGATTGGCTAACAGCAGTAACGTATTTGGGTTTTTCTTGCTGCATTGCCAACCCATTCAGATGACATCTATCCTCTGCCGCCAGCTTGCTGATAAAGCTTGGCTGCCATAAAGGAACAAAACTGTGGGTTTCGCTGACTGTTCCCAAACAACTAAATAAAGTATTGACAAATAATAGTTTTTGTGAAATTGAATCTTTTTCTTCTGCTTTACTCAAAGCGATATCGTGAATATCTAAATCTCCTGTCACATAACTCATTTGGGGCAAATAGAGAGCATCATAGCCTTGGTGACTTTCTCCAGGTTGGATAATGTTTTCAAATCGCCACAGTTGGTACAGGGAACTCATGTAGAGGCTGTTGCCATTGGTATATAATCCCATGCAACGCTCAAAGCTACGTTCAAATACAGACAATTTGCCGTTTGGTTGCAAGCCGATGAAAAATAACTTTCCCGCTTGATAGGTAGTAAAGGACAAACTAAGGTTTTGCTCATACAACCAAGCGGTAAACTGGCGAGAAGCATTGATTTCCAAAGATGCTTTCTCAATGTTGCTGTCACTGGAATTCACTTGGTTTAGACTCCTTGATACCCTTTAAAACTATAAATGGTTTTGTAACACAAAGGTATATTGTGTGTAATCTAAAACTTAAAAACCTTCAACATCTATTTAAAGAAAGATAGCTTAGTAGATAACTAAAATTTCCTTGGGCGTACTCTGTATCTCGACAAAAAATTGGGACGGGCAAGATGCCCATCCCACAAAAAAAGAGAATTTTTGTCATAAAACGCCTTGGCTATATTCGAGCTAAGGCGATTTAGTTAAGTTAAATTCCTCATTATCTAATAATGAGTGCCTGTTTTCCGATGGTTGATGGCAGTAACAGCATCAGGCTTGAGTAATTTACCTTCGTCCACGGTTGCATACACAACCCAATGATCGCCACATTCCAGACGTTGGTTGACTGAGCATTCCAAATATGCTAGTGCATCAGTGAGGACGGTACAGCCGTTATCTGCAACTGCTGTACTAAAGTTGGCAAATCGATCTTCCCCAGGCGCGAAAGATTTACGGAAATGTTTCATGTAGTCTTGATGATTGCCTTCAGGGAGAATATTTAAGGCAAATTTACCGCCTGGATACATCAAAGATTCGATCGCTCGCTCTTTAGCGATCGCCACTGTGATTCCGGGTGGATTAAAGGTGGCTTGAGAAACCCAAGCGCCTAACATTGCGGTAGACACTTCTCCCTGTTTCGCTGTCACCACGCAAACGGAACCAACAATCCGACCAACAGCCTGTTCCACTGGAGTCGCGGCTTGTTGGGGTACGCGTACCTTTTTAGCCTTTTTCAGGGCTTGGGCAAAATCTGTACCTAATTCTTCACAGAATTTGAGAGTGACATCATCAGGTTTAAACTTCACCTTCAAAGTGTCAAAGCCAAAGCGATACCCAGCATCCCGGAGTTTACCTTCAATTAAGTCAAAGGCTTCGCCACTCCAGCCGTAGGAACCAAATACCCCTGCAAGTTTACTGTTGTCACCACTCGATAGCACAATCCCTAAAGCAGTATGAATCGGAGTTGGCGCATGACCACCGATGGTAGGAGAACCGATGATAAAACCCTCTGACTGTGCGAGGTTGATGCGAATTTCATCAGGGGTAGCAAATTCGCAGTTAATTGATTTGACTGCAACTCCACCTTTAGTTAATCCCAGAGCGATCGCTTGTGCTAAAGTCGCTGTATTGCCGTAAGCTGAAGCGTAAAGTAAGGCAACGGAAATTTCGCGATCGTTGTGAGAACGGCTCCACTCTCCATAAGCTTTGGTGAGTTCGATTAAGCTGCTGCGTACTAAAGGCCCATGACCCACAGCATACATTCTCACCTGCAAATCTGATATTTTCTCCAAAGCTGCTTGCACATGAGGAATTTGGGGAGCCATCAAGCAGTTAAAGTAGTAACGCTGATCTTCTTTAAGCGCTTCCCAGTTATCATCAAACACTTCATCACCACAGAGATGAGTTGCAAATAACTTATCTGTGTAAAGAATTTGGGTTTGCCGATCGTAGGTACAAAGTCCTTCCGGCCAACGCGGACTCGGAGTGGGCAAGAATTTCAAAACATGACCCTTACCTAAATCCAGAGTTTCTTTCCCCCGCATCACCAAGACATTTAAATCTTGCTCTAAGAAAGCAGCACGCAAATTGTTCGCACCAGGAAGAGAACAGACAAAAGTTACCTGTGGTGCTAGTTCTAAAATTGCTTTGAGGGTTGCAACTCGATTGGGGCTAAAATGACCCAGAATTATATAATCCAAACTTTGTAAATCTAAAGTCTGCCGCAATGCCTCTAAATAAATTTCGGTAAAGCTTTCTGGCGGTGGATCGATAAGTGCGGTTTTATCAGCTTCAATTAAATAGCAATTGGAGGTAGTACCTCTTTCAAGTGCGTATTCAATTTCAAACCGCAGACGTGACCAACTACGTGCTCTGATAGCTTTAGTATTTGTAGCAATTGGTAAAACTTGTACGTCGCGTGGCTTGGAATTGGTCATAGCTGTTAAAAGTTGGGGAATTGGGCATTGGGCATTGGGAATTGGGAATTGGGAATTGGGAATTGGGCATTGGGCATTGGGAATTGGGAACAAGGAGAATAACCCGTACTCCTTAGCCCATTCCCTATGCCCCATTCCCTATGCCCCATCTTTAGTAGTAATTACCTACTTTGCGATGGCGAACAGCTGTCAATCCATCGTTTTTGGAGACACGACCTTCTTGGACGGTGCAGTATAAAATCCAGTGGTCGCTGCATTCCATGCTGGTCTGTATTTCACATTCCATGTATGCCAAAGCATCAGTTAGAATCGGCGAACCGTTTTTCGCGGTTTGAGTTTTTACTCCCGCAAAGCGGTCAGCACCAGGATGCAAGCGCTTGAGGAAGTGTTTCTTGAGTTCTTGATAATTGCCTTCTTCCAAAACGTTGAGGACGAAGCCATCGCCTACTTGCATTAAGGAGTCAATGGCGCGGTCTTTAGCAACGGCAATTGTGAATCCTAATGGTTGCAAACTCGCTTGCGTTACCCAGGATGCCAGCATTGCACTTGAGACATTATCTTTTTTTGTAGTGACTATATATAGTCCGCTGCTAATGCGACCCAGTGCCTTTTCCATGTTGACATCGAGGGACTTGATTTGCTTAATGTTGCGATCGCGCACTAGCAATTGTCCGATGTCTTTACCCGCTTCTTCACACAACTGGAATGTTGATGCGCTGGGAGCCTCTCTAATCCGAATCGCTGGGAAGGCTTCTTTGATGCCAGAGTTAAGAAATTGTCTGCGGATTGTATCAATGGGTTCATCATCCCCACCGTAACATTCAAACAGCCCAAGCAGTTGCTTGTTCTTGGCGACAGCTAGCACCGAACTGATACTAGCTTGGGCGGCGGCGGAAGTAGTTGGAGGCATACCAATAATGATGCCAGCTGCTCTCCCGGCTAGTTCTTGAATTTCTTGGCTTTCAGCAGTACTCAGATCCAGCACTTCTACGCCAACACCAGTTTTCAGTATACCTTCGGCAATTGCGTGACCAAGGCGCTCGCCATACCCATATTCTGAGACGAAAAACAAGCCAACTGTTGTTTCTGCTTTAGCTTGTTTTTGGCTCCAATTTTCGTAGCACCCGGTTAGAACATCTAAATGATGGTATAATAATGGCCCGTGACCGTTGGCGATAATATTAATCTTTCCGAGATCGCCCATCCGCTTCATCGCATTCAGCAGCGAACGAGCGTTAGGGCCCATTAAGCAGTCGTAGTAAAATCTAAAGTCAGCTTCAATCGCTTCTAAATCTTCGTCAAAGGTGCGATCGTCACAAAAGTGCATCCCAAAAGCATCACAGGTGTAGAGAATTTGGGTTTTGCGGTCAAAGCTAAAGATTGTATCCGGCCAGTGCAGGTTAGGCGCACTCACGAATTCCATTTCGTGTCCTTTGCCGATATCGATGCGATCGCCAGTTTTCACAACCCGCTTGGAAAAAGGATCGTGTACTAAGCCTTCCAAAAACTGAAGCGCAACTTTTGAGGCTAAGACAGTGGCTCTAGGAGCTAACTGGAGGACATCTTCTACTAAGCCGCTATGGTCTGGCTCTGTATGGCTGACAATTATGTAATCAATTGTTTTGGGGTTAACAAGACCTTTCAGAGTCTCTAAATACAGATCGCGAAACTTCTGGTGAGAAGTGTCAATCAAAACTGTTTGTTCGCCCCTAATTAGATATGAATTGTAGGTTGTACCGTTTTGCAGTCCGAATTCGATATCAAAGCGATCGCGATCCCAATCAAGAGAGCGAATCGCCGTTGTGTTAGGGGCAATTTCTACAGTTTGTATAGTTAGCCGATGTTGAACGTTCTCTGCATTGGCCTTGCCGGTCGTAGACATCGATACCATTATTCGTCTCCGAGCGCAAATTAACAGGTTTTTCTTCTGCCCCCATTGTCTCTATTATTTTTATTTGAAGTTGTAATAAATATCAGTTTTTGAAAAATTTAACTTGTATCAATTATTGCTGTTTTTTAGCAAAAAACATGACTCGAAAAATATACTAAATATTAATTTATCCCTAAATTTTACTGAGTACTTGTTTTTGCTATTTCTCTAGTTTTATCTTAATTTAAAAATATCGTAGCAATTATATTTTTTAACTATGAAAGCATAATTTGACCATTATTATATTGCTGGCGATCTATCAAGTCTAAATTACTTTCAATACTTAATATTGTCAGACAATATATTTATAAAGTAGAAAAATTTATGTTCTTTGGGTACTTTTTTAATTAAAAAAGTAGGAAAAGTGGGAAAAGTGGGAAAGGTGGGAAAGGTAGGAAAGGTAGGAAAGGTAGGAAAAGTGGGAAAGGTAGGACAAACCTTATTAGACTTCCAAACAGCATCGAATCGGCTGTTACCATTAGTTTATTCAATAGGTATTCAATATGTTGTTGTCTTAATCAAAAATATGGTGTATAGAATATAAACTTTATGTAAAGTCGATAAAACAGATATTTTTTTGGAGATAATCAAGGCAAATTTCCAGAGACTAGTTGAATAAAAAGAAACTAAGCTTATATATATTTTTCCCCTTGTCTAAAAGGAAATTAGCATAAAAATAATTTTTAAAGTTTCGATAAACCTCCGTAAGCATAGGAATAATTTCAGGAATTTAATGATACAGTCCTTTATTATCGACTTGAAACATTAATCAAGATAACGCCAACAAGTTTTTCTTGGTATAGCTATAAGCTACAGCTTCAGGCTATCAGATGAGTTTGCCTATATAAGTTAATGTGTAATCTCGATGTGCCGAACTTTTTATCAAAATCCATTGTTGATGAAAAAATGCAAATTTTGATAGTTTTCCCAAGCCAATACTTATCGCGTAGTAGCTTTATAGACGCCGACATCCCTAATACTTGTAGTTAAGATATTTAAAATGTATTATGAAATACTTAAGTAATTCGGTATACAGGCGTAAATAGATACAAAAATGACAAAAATTGATTTTGTAAAAGGTTATTTTTTATGGGATGCCGATTAAAAGTGTTTCTCACAGAAGAAGAAAAGCTAACTTTAGAAGAGTTGAGAAAAGCCAAAGATGTTCCTCAACGTACTAAGGATCGCGCTCAAGTTTTACTGCTGAATACTCGCGGCTTAAAAAATGAGCAAATTGCAAAAGGTTTGAACTGGGCGATTTCAACAGTGCGTCAAACCCTTCATCGCTGGGAAAAAATGGGTTTAGCAGGTTTATGGGATGCTCCTGGTCGAGGAGGAAAACCCCGCTATTCAGAATCAGATTTGGTTTATCTCGAAAATTGTTTAGCTCAAGAGTCAGAGACTTATAACTCTAAACAATTAGCAAAAAAACTGGCATCTGAGCGTCAAGTAAACTTGAGTGCAGATCGACTACGACGTGTACTGAAAAAAAGGGGAAGGAGGTTTGGAAGCGCACACAAACCCAGAAACAGCATAATTAGCTAATTACACCATCTTGGAATCGAATCACTTGTTTCGTTTGGGTAGCGATCGCTAGATTGTGGTCGAAAACCAAGATTATCTTCTTGACAAGTTCCTGCTTTTTGCAGAGATAATACTTATTGCGCTTCTTTGTGTTACTTGGGCTTGGGCGCTGTTGAGGTCTACACATTTTTGTTTAAGGTGTGCCGAGAAAGTTGTAGAGACACCTTAGCGCAGCAAGATAACAGTCCAGTTTCGCATCTTTACCAAAAATTTTGGGCTTTACTCAACGGTATTGCTATTTTAGCCGTTGAACTCAAGTTATATCATGTCCGCTTGATTACTTACTAAACCCCAAGAACCCCACCCCGCCAAAGCTACGCTTCGTCTCCCTCCCGAAGAGCAAGAAGGCAGGGTGGTTTCATACAACGAGATGCAAGGTTTTTGCTGCCCCCGAACCACTTCAAAAAAAATGGTCTGGACTCAAAACTTTTGTGGTTGTCGAGCGTCAGGGTGAGCGCAATGGTCAGCCATTCTCCGAGCGTCAATTCTATATCTGTAGTCAATATCTCGAAGCTCAACAGTTACTTGCCGACATTCAAGGGCATTGGGGTATCGAAAATCGACTGCATTGGGTCAGAGATGTGACATTCAAAGAAGACTTTCCACCACGGCGTGGTGGCAATGCCCCTATGAATAGGTCTATCTTACACAACTTTTTTATTACGATCGCTCGCAAACTTGGTTTCCGAACTATTCCTCAAGCACAACGCGCCCTCTCCAACCAACTTGATAAAGTTTTTTCTTTCTTTGTATGAAACCACCCTGCCTCCCCGCTCTTCGGGAGGGGTTGGGGGTTAGGTCTAATTTACCGGAACATTAAGATTTTTTTACAAAATCACTAGCAATGTTGTTGAAATTGATAGCTGTATCCCAAGCAGTGAATAGATTCCAGCCATATCGCCTCCCCTAAAACCCGCAACAAACCTTATTTTTTTTCAGCCAGCAGGTTTGAGAAAATCAGAAACGATTTAATAATCAAGCACTTATAAGTAAATGGGCTGAATTAAAGATAATACCTCTCTCCAAACCTCTCCCCTTCTCTACCAACAACACGCTGGGCGATGCCTACAGCGGTAAACTACGCACCGACGAAGGGGTTGGTGGTAAGCTCTATCTTATATTTTTTACGCCCACTTACTTAGTTATATTGAGTTTAAAAGGGAGACACAAACATGAAATTGGCTTACTGGATGTATGCTGGCCCAGCCCACATCGGCACTCTGCGAATCGCTAGTTCTTTTAAAAATGTTCATGCGATCATGCACGCCCCCATTGGCGATGACTACTTTAACGTCATGCGCTCCATGCTATCGCGGGAGAGGGATTTTACTCCGGTGACAACCAGTGTCGTCGATCGCAACGTTTTGGCACGCGGCTCCCAAGAGAAGGTGGTAGATAACATCGTCCGCAAGGATGCCGAGGAACACCCAGATTTGATTGTGTTAACTCCCACCTGCACCTCCAGCATTTTGCAAGAGGATTTGCACAACTTTGTCGAACGGGCGCAGTTGGAAGCGAAAGGAGATGTCATGCTAGCGGATGTGAACCACTACCGCTACAACGAACTGCAAGCTGCCGATCGCACTTTGGATCAAATCGTCCAATACTACATTGAAAAAGCGCGGAAGCGGGGCGAATTGGCACAGGGCAAAACTGCAAGACCCTCGGTTAACATCATCGGTACTACTACCCTCGGTTTCCACAACAATCACGACTGCACCGAACTCAAACGACTGATGGCTGACTTGGGTATTGAGGTAAATACCTTAATTCCTGAAGGTGCTTCGGTGAATGACTTGAAAAAGATGTCCCAAGCCTGGTTTAACCTGATACCTTACCGGGAACTCGGTTTAACCACAGCCCGTTACCTGGAAGAACAATTTGGCACACCTTATATAGACATTACTCCAATGGGTGTAGTGGAAACTGCCCGTTGTATTCGCAAGATTCAGCAGGTAATTAACGCTCAAGGTGCAGAAGTTGACTATGAAAACTTCATCAATGAGCAAACCCTCCATGTCTCTCAGGCTGCTTGGTTCTCCCGTTCGATTGACTGTCAAAACTTGACTGGCAAAAAAGCTGTAGTCTTTGGTGACAACACCCACGCCGCTGCTATTACTAAGATTCTGGCGCGAGAAATGGGGATTCATGTTGTTTGGGCTGGAACCTACTGTAAATATGATGCAGACTGGTTCCGCGAACAGGTTAGCGAGTATTGCGATGAAGTGCTAATCTCCGAAGATCATGGTGCAATTGGAGATGCGATCGCTCGTGTTGAACCCTCTGCCATTTTCGGCACTCAAATGGAACGCCATGTTGGTAAGCGTTTGGATATTCCCTGCGGCGTAATTGCTGCACCAATCCACGTTCAAAACTTCCCGATTGGTTACAAACCATTTATGGGTTATGAAGGTACGAATCAGATTACAGATTTGATCTACAATTCCTTCACTTTGGGAATGGAAGATCACCTATTAGAAATCTTCGGTGGTCACGATACCAAAGAAGTTATTACTAGAGGAATTTCTGCTGATTCTGATTTGAATTGGACAAAAGATGGTCAAGCAGAATTGAATAAGATTCCGGGATTTGTGCGCGGCAAAGTGAAGCGTAATACTGAAAAATTTGCCCGCGATCGCGGTTTCAAGGAAATCAACGCTGAAGTTTTGTACGCTGCGAAGGAAGCTGTTGGAGCGTAGGTTAACGGGTTAGCAATTTTTAATAATAAAGGGCATATCTTAATGAATGCCTTTTATTATTTATTCAGACTTCAGCAGACGAATAAAGCCAGCTTGTTCAAAGTGATGATCTGTGGTTAATGCCTCTTTTATGCCAAGCTGTTGCATGACTATAAAAGAAGTACTATCCACCAAAGACCAAGCTTTATCTTCTCTAGTTTTGAGTAGCTCCCAAGCTGCTGAATCTATTGTTGGTTCAATATAAATCAAGTTGATATAAGGAGCAGTTCTCACAGCTTCTACGTATTTAAATAACTGCGGACGAGGGACTCGTAAAGGGCTATTCAGCAAAGCCACCAGTTCAATAACAACATAATTAGTTGTTACCATTGCTTGATTTTGCTGACGTTTATGTTGAAACCACTGCTTTGCTTGTTCATGAGACCTCTTGCAAAAGTCCCAAATACGTGGGACAAGTAGGTTAGAGTTGGGTAGCATTGATGACATACGAACAAGTAAAAATCTTAAAGCCAGAAGACTTTAAACGCTTGTGTGGTGTACGACCGGA
>NZ_JBWQXL010000035.1:0-65244 GCF_056620565.1 Nostoc sp. LEGE 12454 | reverse complement strand
CGTACACCACACAAGCGTTTAAAGTCTTCTGGCTTTAAGATTTTTACTTGTTCGTATGTCATCAATGCTACCCAACTCTAACCTACTTGTCCCACGTATTTGGGACTTTTGCAAGAGGTCTAATGAAAATAGTTATGAAGCTCATAACCAAAATAATTTTCTTTCTATAGAAAGTAGAGTTTATAGAAATCAAGACTTTGATAACAACTTTTGGGATATTGTGAAGGAAGCTGAAGAACTTTGGTCGAGGAAGATAGATGAGTTTATAAATAATAATGATGAATCAAGTTTTTTTCATACATTAGGAGCAGGTATCTTTGTCTTTCATCTTCCTCCTCGTCATAGAAATCCTAAAATAAAGCAAATTTTGAAACCCCCACATACTGCTTATGGAAAAGCACTCCACTATTCAAATATCGCTAGAGAAGTAGTAATCTTTCTAAAATCTAAAGGCATAGATTGTTTTTATAATCCAGGAAGAGATGATTGAGACTTTTAGGGTAAGATATATGCTTGATTAATAGCCATTTCAAGTAAGGGTGAGTACTATTAGCTCCTGCTCATTCCACTATTAGCAAAATAGAATGTCCGTCAGGATCTTTAACTAGACAACCTTGCCGATAAGGAAAAGAGCGATCGCTAAACTGCACAATCCGCGACGATATAAGCTGAACCCCGTTACGTCGTAGCTTATCCACTAACTGCTCAAGATTATTTACAACTAGCTCAATTTGGATATGTGCAATATCGCAGCTTTTCCAGTCACTCGGCATTGGGCGGCCTTTTCCAGGCACAATATAGTCTAACAGTTCAATTCCCACACCATCTTGAACAGGTCGCAGTGCTGTAATTTTGACCTCGGCTCCTGGTAAATTATCCAAGCGAGATTGGGTTGCACGCCAGTTGAGACTGCGGCTATCAATTTGTATTCCCAGGAGGTCGCGGTAAAAGTGTAGACTCTGCTCGGTATTGGAAATAGACATCGCACTATGATCGATTCCCAAAAACAAGCTATGGCTATTTTGATGCCATTTATCTTGTCCTTTATCAGGCGGAAACCAAATTAACTCTAAATCATGACCATCAGGGTCTTTAAACTTAAAAGCGCGGACACCACCAGATGCTTTATTCTCAGGTGGTATTGTCTGGGGAGCAACTGAAATTGGTTCAATAGAAAATGAACGCAAGTGAGCATAAGCACGATCCATATCACTCACTACAATTGCCAGATGTTGAAACCACAGGTCATTACTTTGTGAATCGCTGGGGATGGGTTTACCCTGAATATTAAGATACTCCATCAACTCGATAAGTTCATCACCTAATCGTAAAGTGATAATGCGAATTTTTGCTCCAGATACGCCTTCTAAGTCGCTATAATCCTGTCCTTCAACAGTAATGTCAGAAACGAGTTCAAAAGCAAGTGCTTGTGTATAGAATTCCAAAGAGCGCTCGCCGTTTGTCACTGTTAAGCCAATAGCTCTAATTCTTTGTACTTGTACATCGGTTTGATTAGACATATTCAACAGACTTTGTACTTATTCTGTACTAGCTTCGCAAAAATTCAATATGAGTCTTGTATAAATCAATCAATATAAAAAATATTATAAAATTTATCTCTAGCTTAAGAAAGACATGCAACTGACTTTATCCTTTAAAGATTTCATCCAATAATGAAATCGTGATGAAATTTTTATAGTTCTTTCGGTAGAGATATTTATTATACCAATGGCTAGAAGCGTTCATTCTTGCAAACCTCTAAAGTAATGCCAGAATCACCAAAATAGCTGTCAAAAATTAAACACATAAGCAAAATGTGTAATTGGTATAAAAAGTTCAACGTAGGACAGCTTGCTTCAATTTGGATTCAATCATAAGTTTTCAATATCAGCTATCCTCAAACTTTGCAAATGAAAATACATAGCAAAAATTCTGAAAAAGTATTATGAGTTATTCCCCTTATCTGCTTAAAGGTCAAAAAGCACTTGTGACAGGTGGTAGTTCTGGAATTGGTGAAGCGATCGCTCGCTATTTGGCTGCATCAGGTGCAGCAGTAGCTATTAACTATCATTCGGAAGCTGAATCAGCCCAAAAAATTGTTGATGATATCAAAGCTAATAATGGAGAAGCGTTCGCTATTCAAGCTGATGTCAGCAAAGAAGACGAAGTAAAGGCAATGTTCAGCCAGACGCTTAAACAATTTGGCACTATTGATATTTTAGTAAGTAATGCAGGCATTCAAAAAGACTCAGCATTTATAGATATGACCCTCGATCAATGGAATGCAGTGATTGGGATAAATCTAACGGGACAATTCTTGTGTGCTAGGGAAGCCGCAAAGGAATTCTTGCGCCGAGGTGTGAAGCCTGATATTTCTTGTGCGGCAGGTAAAATTATTTGCATGAGTTCCGTACATCAGGTAATTCCTTGGGCAGGCCATGTCAATTATGCTACCAGCAAGGGTGGTATTAATATGATGATGCAAAGTATTGCCCAAGAACTTGCCCCTCACAAAATTCGTGTTAATAGTATTGCTCCTGGTGCAATCAAAACCCCAATTAATAAATCAGCTTGGGATACTCCACAAGCAGAGGCGAAGTTACTACAATTGATTCCAGCAAAACGTGTGGGTGATGTAGAAGATATCGCCAAAGCAGCAGTTTGGTTGGCTTCTGATGACTCTGATTATGTCAATGGTACAACACTGTTTGTAGATGGTGGGATGACTTTGTATCCGGGTTTTACAGAGAATGGTTAAGATAATTCGTAATGGGCTACGCCCCGCTACGCTAACGTAATTCGTAATTCGTAATTCGTAATTCGTAATGGGCTACGCCCCGCTACGCTAACGTAATTCGTAATTCGTAATTCGTAATTTGTAATTTGTAATTTGTAATTCGTAATTCGTAATTCGTACTTAAGTTTTGTAACTGGGATTTAAAAAGAGCCAGAAAACTTGCCGCTTGTTGTCAGCGGGGGAATTAAAACCACAAAATTGGTTAATTAAAAATGCCTACAAAAGTTACTGTCAATTCGGGTTTGATAACCATTAACGATGGTTCTTCTTTTTTAGTAACGGCTAGTGATGGTTCTATCGACGAGAATTTACCTCAAGGTTTTTTTGTTTGGGATACACGCGTAATTTCTTACTATGAAATTTCTCTCAATCGCTACCAACTTTCGCTGTTAGCCTCTAGCAATATCACGCATCATAATGCGCTTTACCAATTTACTAATCCGCAACTTCCGATTATCAACGACTCTTTACCTCCTGGTAGTTTGCTTGTAACGGTTCAGCGCGACATTGTGGAAGGTATGCATGAAGATATTGATATAACTAACTATCATAATGAAGTTGTTAAGTTTCAATTAATGCTAGCTGTGCGTTCTGATTTTGCGGATATTTTTGATGTCAAATCACGGCAACTCTTGACGCGAGGTGAAACACAAACCAGATGGGAAAATGGTGTACTCACTACTGAATATCGTAACGGCTCTTTCTTGCGAGGTATTGTGATTGAGCCAGTTTGTGGTACTTCTGAGCCACGCTATGCCAATGGTCGTTTAATGTTTGATGTGGTCATCGCTCCTGGGAAAACATGGCACACTTGTGTCAATTTTACAGCCTTAGCAGATGGAAATATCTTCAAACCTCAAAACACCTGTGCTGTGCCTCACAGTACGAAAGCGGGAAAGGTTAGGGATGAATTTCTGACTAATGCCACAAAGTTGCGATCGTCTAATGCTGAAATTGCCGAATACTATCAGCAAGCGATCGCAGATATGGGAGCGCTACGCATTGATGTGGATGATAACGGACATCAATTTTGGATGCCTGCTGCTGGTATTCCCTGGTTTGTTGCCGTTTTTGGACGCGACTCAATAATTGCTAGCTTGCAAGCGATCGCAGTTTATCATGAATTTGCTCGTGGCACGTTACTCAAACTGGCTCAACTCCAAGCAACTGAGTTGGATGATTGGCACGATGCCCAACCAGGCAAAATGCTCCACGAAATGCGGCGCGATGAGTTAACCACACTAAACCTACTTCCATATCATCCCTACTACGGAACAGTAGATACTACCATCCTTTGGATTGTTACCTTATCTGAAGCCTATAACTGGAATGCCGATGTCAGTATGCTTGATGAATGTCGAGCGCCACTGGAAAAAGCCCTAAATTGGATTGACAAATACGGCGACTTTGACGGGGATGGCTTTGTTGAGTATTTAACTCATTCCTCAAAAGGATTACGCAATCAAGGTTGGAAAGATTCGGGTGACGCAATAGTTTACCCCGATGGGCAGTTAGTTGAGCCGCCAATCGCTTTATGTGAAGTTCAAGGCTACGTTTATGATGCGTGGCTAAGGGCAGCTTTAATTTATGAAGTCTGGGGCGAAAAAGAGCAAGCCAAAAAGCTGCGTCAAAAAGCCGAAGAACTTTATCAACGATTTAATGAACAATTCTGGATGGATTCAGTTGGCTTTTATTGTTTAGGATTAGACGATAAAAAGCAGCAAATTCAATCAATTACCTCAAATCCTGGTCATCTCCTCTGGTCTGGTATTGTCCCACAGGAACGAGCAAAAAAACTTGTTAACCGACTTTTTCAACCCGATATGTGGTGTGGTTGGGGTGTGCGGACTCTTTCATCTGAAAATCAGGCATATAACCCAATTAGTTATCAACGAGGTAGTGTATGGCCTCATGATAACTCGATCATCGCAGCGGGATTGAAAAAGTATGGCTATCACCAAGAAGCTAACCGCATTGCTGAGGGTATCTTTGCTGCTGCTAGTTATTTTCAAGCTGGACGAATGCCAGAATTGTTTGCGGGAATTGAACGCCAAGATGATAACTTTCCAGTCCCATACCCAGACGCTAACATACCCCAAGCTTGGGCTGCTGGTTCAATTTTATTCCTCATTCGTACTATTTTAGGACTCAAAGCTGATGCTTCCAAACAACAGTTAAAAGTACAGCCGAATCTACCAGATTTCTTACCCGATTTGGAACTTACAAATTTGTCCGTGGGAGACGCTACGGTGGGATTGCGATTTTGGCGCAATGGCGAACAAACCCAATGGGAAGTTACGCATCTTGATGGTGAATTAGAAGTTTCTACTACTTAGAAATTGGGATAAAACTATTCTGATAATTGATAAAAATGAACACTATAAACCCTTTTAGCGACCCCATCAATGGAATTTTCCTAGCACTCAACATGACATTTTCTATGTTCTGGGAAATTCTTTGGGCGCTCATTCTTGGTTTTACACTATCAGGGATTGTTCAAGCGGTAATTTCTAAAGGGGAAATGAGCCGACTACTACCAGATGCGTCACCAAAATCGATTGCAGTAGCCTGTGGTTTAGGTGCAGCTTCATCGTCATGTTCTTATGCTTCTGTCGCCCTTGCCCGTTCAATCTTTCGCAAAGGTGGTAATTTTACAGCAGCGATCGCATTTCAATTTGCCTCAACTAATTTAGTCATTGAACTAGGCATTATCTTGGCAGTATTAATGGGGTGGCAATTTACTTTAGCTGAGTATGTCGGTGGGCTATTGATGATTGTAATATTAGTATTTCTGTTTAAAGTATTCCTAAAACCCCAGATGGTGAAATCAGCTAAACAGCAAGCCAATCGTGGACTCTCTGGCAAAATGGAAGGACACGCCAATATGGATATGTCAGTAACAGAAGGTTCTATTTGGCAAAGGATTTTTTCTGATAAAGGGTTTACATCCATTAGCCACTACTTTGTCATGGACTGGGTTTCTGTGTGGTTAGATATTGCGCTGGGATTAGTAATTGCAGGTGCTTTGGCTGCTTGGGTATCCAACGACTTTTGGCAAGCATTCTTTCTCACAGATCACCCTGTATGGTCGAAGTTATGGGGGCCAATTGTCGGGCCAATCGTAGCGATATTTTCCTTTGTTTGTTCTGTGGGGAATGTTCCTTTAGCTGCTGTGTTGTGGAATGGAGGTATTAGTTTTGGAGGCGTAGTTGCATTTATTTTTGCCGACCTGATTATACTGCCAATTTTAAATATTTACCGCAAATATTACGGTTTGAAAATTAGTATATTTCTAGCGATCGCTTTTTATGCAGCGATGGTAAGTGCGGCATTAATAATTGAAATTCTGTTCCAAATTTTGGGATTAATACCACAAGAACATAACGCCAAAGTAGTTGAGGCATCTATCCAATTTAACTACACTACAGTGTTGAATATTTTGTTTTTAGCTCTAGCAGCTTTATTGGTTGCGCGGTTCTTCAAAACTGGCGGGCCGAATATGCTGAAAATGATGAATAGCGGCAGTGAGCAAGAACATAGTGAACACCATAACATGATGCATTATTCTGCGATTAAGAGGAGAAAGAAGTCTGTGAGAAACTTACCTATTTAGAAGCTAATATTTACAATCATGGCAATTGATTCATCTAAAAAAACAATCTTTGCGGCGATGGGGGCTAATTTGGCGATCGCTATTACTAAATTTATCGCTGCTTCTATTACTGGCAGTTCTGCCATGATATCTGAGGGTATTCATTCAATCGTAGATACTAGCGACCAACTATTACTTTTGCTGGGAATTATCAGAAGCCAAAAACCAGCAGATAATAGTCATCCCTTTGGTTATGGACAAGAACTTTATTTCTGGACTTTTATTGTTGCCATCCTCATCTTTGCCATTGGTGGCGGGATGTCGATTTATGAAGGAATTACTCATTTAATTAATCCCAGTCCGCTAGAAGACCCAATGTGGAATTATATTGTGTTAGGTGTGGCAATATTATTAGAGGGTTATTCTTGGACTGTAGCTTTAAAAGAGTTTTTGCCAACCAAGGGTAAACAAAGTTTTTGGCAAGCTATCAAAAACAGTAAAGACCCCACAGTAATTACAATATTATTTGAGGATACTGCGGCAATTTTAGGTTTATTCGTGGCCTTAATCGGAATCTTCTTAGGACATTTATTTAATAATGTTTATTTGGATGGCATTGCTTCGATTATTATTGGCATTATCTTAGCTATAGTAGCAGTGGTACTAGCGAGAGAAAGTAAAGGTTTATTAGTTGGAGAAAGTGCCGACCCTCAAACTATAGCTAATATCCGTTCTCTGTCAAAAGCAGAACCAGGAGTGAAAGAAGTTATCCGGGTGCTAACAATGCAACTTGCTCCACAAGAGGTATTACTAAACTTAGAACTTCAATTTTCTCACAATCTTACAGGTGAAGAAATAGCTTTAACTGTAGAAAGTTTAGAAGCAAAAATTAGCCAAAAACATCCGGAAATAAAACAAATTTTTATTGAAGCTAAATCATTAACTGCATCTCGCAAATATTCTCAAACTTCTCAATAATTTTTGAATCAAAGGAAAATCAACTACAGCACTGAACTGGACAAAAAATTATGGTAAAAATTCTCGGTCAAGGACAGGCTTTTGGCTCACCGGGTATCGATCCTCGATGGACTCATGCCAATAAAGATGGAGTGGGAACAGCTTACTCTACCTCTAGTAACATTTGGTTTACTATCTGGAACGGTGTTGTGACTGAAATCTACCATCCCACAGTAGACAGTCCCCAAGTTCGGGATTTACAGTATCTAATTTCTGATGGAAAAAGCTTTTTTCACGAAGAGAAACGCCATCTCGAATCAAAAGTTGAACCGATGTGGACTCATGGTTTAGGATATCGCATCACTAATTCCGATCCACAAGGGCGTTATGCTGTAATCAAAGAAGTAATTACCGATCCGCATTTATCCTGTATTTTACAACGCACAAAGTTAACAGGAGATAGCGATTTTATTTCCCAACTCCAGCTATATGCTTTATGTGCGCCGCATCTGGAAGTTGGAGGTAGAGGGAATAATGGTTACGCTGTACAAGTTGCTGGACATCGGATTCTCACAGCCGAGAAAGGAGGAACATGGTTAGCGATGGGTGCAACAATTCCTTTTACCCGTCTTTCTTGTGGCTATGTCGGTGAAAGTGATGGTTGGACAGATTTAGCTGATAACTTTCAGATGGATTGGGAGTTTGATAGTGCTGTAGATGGCAACATAGCATTAACTGGAGAACTAAATTTAGACAGCAGTAAAGAGTTTACTCTAGGACTGGCATTTGGGACAAATCTACATAATGCCATTTCTACACTGTTTCAGTCACTCAATATTCCTTTTGAAAAGCAGAAGCAGCTATATAACGAACAGTGGAAGCGATCGCGCCAGGGCATCAAACCATTAGAAAATAGTTCTTATGATCAGGGTAAGTTGTATCACAACAGCATTAGTCTGTTGTTGGCACATGAAGACAAAACCTATCCAGGTGCATTAATTGCATCTCTGGCTATCCCTTGGGGTGAAGCCAAAGACGACCAAGACCAAGGAGGATATCACCTTGTCTGGACGCGGGATATGGTTAGCAGTGTATCAGGTTTAGTGGCTGCTGGGGAAACTGATACAGCAGTGCGATCGCTAATTTATCTCGCCACTAGTCAGCAGGAAGATGGCGGTTTTCCCCAAAATTTCTGGGTTGATGGGAAACCTTATTGGACAGGTATCCAGCTTGATGAGGTGGCATTTCCCATTCTCTTAGCATGGTTATTGCATCAGCAAAAAACTTGTTTAAACTTCGATATTTATCCGATGATTTTACGGGCGGCGGGTTATTTAATTCGTCACGGCCCAGCTACCCAACAAGAACGTTGGGAAGAAAATAGTGGTTATTCACCATCAACATTAGCATCTAATATTGCCGCCTTAATTTGTGCTGCTCAATTTGTTCGTGAACGTGGCGATGAAGCAACAGCAAACTTTATCGAAGAATACGCTGATTTTTTAGAATCTCACATCGAAGCTTGGACAGTTACTACTGAAGGCACTTTAGTTCCTGGCATCAAACGCCATTACATTCGGATTACTCCTACAGATATTAATAATCCTCAACCCAACGAAAATCCTAACCAAGGAACTCTTGTTATCAGCAGTCAACCACCTGGCGAACCGTCAGAATTTCCCGCGAAGGAAATTGTTGATGGCGGGTTTTTGCAATTAGTCCGCTATGGAATTCGCAAACCAAATGACCCGATTATTGTTGATTCTGTCAAAGTAATTGATGCAGTTTTAAAAGTAGATACATCTGCTGGGCCTTGTTGGCATCGTTACAACCACGACGGCTACGGACAGCAAGAAAACGGCAGTCCTTATACTGGTTTTGGTAAGGGACGCGCTTGGCCTCTCTTAACAGGAGAACGGGGACATTATGAATTAGCTGTTGGCGGCGATGTCAAAACATATATTAAGGCGATGGAAGGATTTGCATCAGATACTTGTTTACTACCTGAACAGGTTTGGGATGAAGCAGATATATCTGAGAATCATCTGTATTTAGGAAAACCAACAGGTTCGGCAATGCCTTTGATGTGGGCACATTCGGAGTATATCAAACTGCTACGGTCAAATCATGATGGTCAGGTATTTGATTTGATTCCACAGGTGAAGAATCGATATCTAGGCGAAAGAAAGCAGTGTAAATCGTTGGAAATTTGGAAATTTAACCGACAAATAGACAAAGTTCAAAAAGGCTATACATTGCGAATTCACGCTTTAGCATATTTTCACTTGCACTGGTCAGATGATAATTGGCAAACCGTCAAAAATACACCTGCTACTTCTACAAAATTAGGGGTTAATTTTGTAGATATTGCTATTTATCATAATCAGCAACAGCCCATCAACTTTACCTTTTTCTGGATTGAAAGCAGCAAATGGGAAGGACGCAATTATATGATTAGAATTTCGTAATTCCTAATTTCTAGTTCGCCTTTCAATACATTTCGGATCAAAAAGAGCCATTATTATGCAGAATAACTCATCACCCAAACCAACAATTGAATACTGGCACGTCTGGACTGACAACGACGGTATAAGTCACCAATCCCGTTGTCAAATTGAAGACTTCATAGAAAAAGGCATAGCCCCGGATACCTCACCGCAGTGGCTTTCTAATTTGAAACAGTCTGGTGCTACAATCACCTTTACTGTGCTACCCGTGGGATGGGTTGGTAACTGGCATGAGAACCCGAAACCCCAGTGGATCATCCCACTGTCGGGACGCTGGTTTGTGGAGACTATGGACGGACAGCGAGTCGAGATGGGTGTTGGCGAAATTTCCTTTGGAGAAGATCAGGGTACGAAAACAGACGCGCAAGGTCATAAGGGTCACTTATCTGGAACAGTAGGCGATGTACCAGCTGTTCTAATAATGGTGCAATTTGAAGAGACTCCGACTATAGAGCAATCCTGTAGATTTAGGTAAGTGAGTTAGTAGCCAATACAGTTCAGAATGAGCAACAAAATATTTGTAGAGACGGCGATTTATCGCGTCTCGAAAACCCAAAATTGTTGCCAGTAGCCCTTAACCCAGGCGTATTGAGTTAGCGATCGCTAGCAGTGCGTTAGTATACTCCTTTAGTGAAGTAAACTATGCATACCCTGTCGCGCCAGTATCAGCCTGTTAAAAAGCTAGTACAGCACAGCGTAAATAGCTATATTTTTTCCTGAAATATAAACCTCATAATTTAGGAAGATTCAATTATAGGAGGTTGTACAGCACGACTTAATTTTTCTATGGAAGAATCCTTGCCCATTACTATTCTGATCAGTGCAACAGTTGTGGCTGGTATTGCTGCTCAAGTTCTAGCTGGTTATTTTCACATTCCTAGTATAGTCTTGCTACTTCTGTTCGGGATTCTTCTGGGACGAGATGGTTTTGATTTTTTAAATCCATCTTTACTGGGCGTTGGTTTAGAAGTTGTGGTTTCGCTGTCAGTAGCACTTATTTTATTCGAGGGTGGTTTAAATCTACAGTTAGGAGAGTTAAAAGAGGTTTCTAGTAGTCTTCGCAATCTTGTCACTTTGGGAGTGCTGATTACATTAACTGGTGCTGGAATGGCTGCACACTGGCTGAGTGAATTTCCTTGGTCAATTGCTTTTCTTTATGCCTCCTTAGTAGTTGTGACAGGCCCAACAGTAATTAATCCACTCCTCAAACAAATTGGTGTAGAAAAAAAAGTCTCAACACTTTTAGAAGGAGAGGGTGTTTTTATCGATCCAATTGGTGCAATTTTGGCTGTGATTGTACTTCACTTTGTTTTGAGTGGAAATGTGGAGCCACTCATTTTAATTAAGGGTTTAGTTTTGCGTTTGGGTATAGGCGTAGTTATTGGTATAGCTGGAGGCTGGTTAATATCCCAACTTATCAAACAGGATCAATTCTTATCTCAAGAATTAAAAAATCTAGTCGTTTTAGCTAGTGTCTGGGGTTTATTTAGTTTGGCACAGGTTTTACGTGGTGAGTCTGGTTTAGTGGTTGCTGTAGTTATGGGGATAGTTTTAAGAGCTAATAACCTGCCTTCAGAGCCTTTATTGCGTCGATTTAATGAACAGTTGAGCATTTTAGCTAATTCGGTTTTGTTCATTCTGTTAGCAGCAGACTTATCAATTGCCAGTGTTTTCGCTTTAGGTTGGGGTAGTTTTCTGACAGTTATAGTGCTGATGCTAATAGTGCGTCCTATTAATATTTTAATATCTACCTGGAATCAAGGTTTTAACTGGCAACAGCAGTTATTTTTATCTTGGGTTGCTCCTCGTGGAATTGTAGCTGCTTCTTTAGCCTCTTTGTTTGCAGTTTCACTGACAAAACAGGGTATCAATGGCGGTGATTCAATTAAAGCCTTAGTATTTTTGACAATAATGATGACAGTTTTTTTCCAAGGATTGACGGCTGGTTGGGTCGCCAGTCTGCTTGATTTACGTTTAGTAGATCAAATAGATCAAGATTCTTTGCAAGCAACTACTGATGATGTCAATAAGCAAAAAGATGTAGATAAAAACAGCTTTACTTCTGAATTAATTGAGTCGTAGCTAAAATTTTTTACTGCCTTATCGAAATTATCACTCTTGTTCTCGTAAATTAGTTTATTTATGCCATCTAAAATTCGTAGTCATCCTTATTTTTTAACTCCCGAATTATCTAACTCTAATTATCCACTCTTTGTATTTCTACCTGGAATGGATGAGACTGGCAAGGAATTGATGTACATTCAAACAGCAGGTTTAGAAGCAGCTTTTGATGTACGTTGTTTTGTCGTTCCCCCTGATGTTCTAACAAGTTGGGATGAAATGACAGAAAAAGTAGCAAGTTTAACCAAGATAGAACTAGAAAAAGTACCGCAATCACACGTTTATCTTTGTGGGGAATCATTCGGTGGTTGTTTGGCGCTCAAAATCTTAGAAAAATTTCCTCAACTATTTACCAAGATTATTTTAATTAATTCTGCTTCTTCATTTCATCGAGTCCCTTGGCTAAATTTAGGTTCATTTTTGTTTCCTTACACACCTCAATTATTTTATAAAATTTCTTCGTTTTTATCTTTGCCTTTTCTAGCTAATTTAAGTCGAATTTCACCTGCTGCAAGCCTTGCTCTTTCAAAATCTACCAGTTCTGCACCAAAAGAAACTGCTAATCAACGGCTATCTTTGATGAGGAAATTTGATATTGATGAAAATAAATTATCTCAAATTACTCAACCTGTATTACTAATTGCTAGTAGAGATGATCGACTTTTGCCTTCAGAAGCAGAGGCTAAACATTTAAATAATATTTTTCCTAATTCTCAAACAATAACTTTACCTCATAGTGGTCATGCCTGCTTAGTTGAAAGAGATATGAATCTCTATGAAATTTTATTATCTGCTAATTTTCTCGTTGCCTAATATAGTATTTCAAGTGATATATAATGACTCAAACTATAAATAAACAAACTGTTTGGCTGAAATTGGCTTTGAGAATTTTTAGTATAGGGTTGCTGCCTACATTAACTGCTTATCCCGCTTTAGGTGCAGAGAGAATAAGATTCAATTACGGTATTTTAGAAAGGTCTATCCCAATTAGTTCACTCGAAACCTATGCTAGAACAGGCAAAGTGGACGAGAATTTAGCTGCATATAGAAAGTATGTAGACAAAAAGCAACTAGCTCAACTGCGAAAAGTTTTACTAACTCGCATTCCCCTAAATCAAGTAGAAGTTTCGCAGTTTCTTTATACACCCATTGGCGAACGATTATTAGAAAAGTTAGGGAAAGTTATTCAGACAGAATCTAACTTGTCAGGGTTTTATGCAATTCGTGCAGCACTGATTTTGTCAGCCGCAGATCAAAAAGAGTTTACGCTTTTAAATGTATTAAGCAAGTTTCCGGCAAGTGCAATTTCAATTAACTTGAACCAGAGTTTGGCAATTGCAGAATCATTACAGAATTTAGTCAATCAAACTCAAAATGCAGTAGCATTTATTAACCAACAATCCCAACAAAAAGTAACTACAGCTTCTACACTTAAGACCGTTCCATTAATGGACTTGGGTAAAACCGGAAGTTTTAATTTCTCAAAACAAACAATTACACTTAATGACCTCTCACGTCAGAGGAGATTTCCTGCTGATATTTACCTCCCAACTGCTCAAACTCCTCGTCCGATAATTGTCATTTCGCACGGACTTGGTTCCGACAGAACAAGTTTTGCGTATTTAGCCGAACATCTGGCTTCTTATGGTTTTGTGGTTGCTGTTCCAGAACATCCTGGCAGTAATTCACAACAAATACAAGCATTATTAGCAGGTATAGCAGATAGAGTTACTAATCCTAGAGAGCTAATCGACAGACCTTTAGATATTAAATTCTTGCTAGATGAACTCACTCGTTTATCAAAGTCTGATTCAATATTTAGGGGACGTTTAAATTTGGAACAAGTTGGTGTAGTAGGGCAATCATTTGGTGGATATACAGCATTGGCATTGGCGGGTGCAAAGATTAATTTTGAGCAACTGAAAGCTGACTGTCCAGCTTTGGAAAATACGTTAAATGTTTCGCTTCTCCTTCAATGTTTGGCGGTCAATTTACCAAACGCTCAATACAACTTATCTGACCCCAGGATAAAAGCAGCAATTGCTATTGATCCAGTCGTTAGCAGTATTTTTGGTCAAGCTAGTCTCAGTCAAATCAAAATTCCGGTAATGATTGTATCTGGTAGTTCTGATACTGTTGCTCCAGCTTTAACAGAGCAAATTGAACCTTTTACTTGGCTAACAACTCAAAATAAATATTTAGCACTTATCAATGGCGGCACACACTTTTCTACTATTGCAGAATCACCAAATGCCACCATACCTGTTCCTACACAGGTAATCGGTTCAAGTCCAGCCTTGGCACGTCGTTATGTTAAAGCTTTGAGTGTTCCATTTTTTGAAACGTATGTTGCCCAACAGTCAAGTTATCTTTCCTACTTGAGTCCAGATTACGTTAATACAATTAGTCAGCAACCACTACCGTTAAGTTTAATAAAATCTTTGACATCTGAACAATTACAAGAAGCGTTCAAATAAGGATTTTGAAGCTAGATAAACCTGTAGAGTGATGAAATAAACACTAAATATTATTAATTTGGAAAGCAAGGATTAATAATTAGCAGAAATTATGAATATAGCAACTCGCAATGAGCCAATTTATGTATTTCGCTTAACTCCAGAAATATCACTGATTTGGACTACTTTAGGTTCATTACTGTTAATATTGGCAGCAGCAGGTGCAAGCTGGTATTATAGCATCATTCACGAACAAGCAGTAATTTTTAGTGTAGAAAGTGCTGGAGGTGGAGCTTGGCGAGGTATTCTTGCTTTTGTGATTTTACTGGCCATTACTTTTATCACCATCATTGTTCATGAATTGGTGCATGGAATAGCGTTTGCTGCCTTTGGTGGTTCGCCACGTTATGGATTTAAATTTAAGTATTTCTTACCTCTTGCTTACGCCACTTCACCAGGTGACTTGTTTCGCCGGAATGCTTTTATTTTCATTGGTTTAGCACCATTGATAGTCCTTGATGTTGCGTGTTTGTTACTGCTAGCAATTTTTCCCCAAGCAAGCTGGTTAATTTGGGTAATTGCATTCAATACAAGCGGTGCAATTGGAGATATCTGGATAGCAGTACAATTGCTACGTTGTCCACAGTCAATTCGAGTCGAAGATAGAGAAGAAGGCATAGCAATTTACGCACCTCATAGTGTGACTTGCCGAGAACTTCCTTTTGCTAAAACTGGTAAGCGTTCAGGTGTAAAAGCTTTGTTAAACCTTGCTTTTATGGCTTTGGCGTTGGTGCTAATTTCTAGCTTTTTACTAATACCAGTATTGAAAACTTTAGAAGTTCCTTCATTTATTATCGGTAATAATCCTTTTTGGATTTTCCGTTGGATAAATAACACAAAAGGATTTAGTATTGAATTTAACTGGATATTTTTTGTGATAGTTATTTTTACATTATTGTTACTAAGCTTTTTAACTAATATGGTTCGGCGACGGGACAGTTAATAATTAAAGAGCTAATAAGAGAATTGCATAGCCGAACGCACCGAATGCAAATGCCCAAAAGCGGCTTTCTCGCTGTTCTGGTAATTCTTCCTTAAGGACATTGAGTACAATACCTCCCGATAAAAAGGCGAAGAGAACCGCAACAGCCGCCTGATGAATTTGTGTACCAATGCCAATTAACCAACCAACAATGATCGCAGCTACTAACAACCACCGCCCAATCCGATCATATATTTGTTTGTGGTTTTCGCGCAAACCATTATCGTTGACTACAAAATGCAGTGCCATCGCAAAAAAATAGAACAATAAACTCTTGATACTTGATTCTTCTCGGTGTACTAACAAGTAGCCAATTAAGGCGTTATAAACAGCAAAAGAAGCAATATGTATCCAAAAAACGTCTAAAGCAGTAACATCTCCCTTCCCTGCTTTTTGATTGCGTTGACGCGACTTGTTTGCAAATCGTTCTAAGCCATAAAACACTGCTAAACCTAAAAGTGCCACCAAATAAACGTGATGCTCTAAAAAAGCAAGTCCAATATTCAAACTGCTTTGGAGTGTTATTTGGGCTTTACTCAGTTCTGGCAAAATGTGAACGAACACATAAGCAACAGATACCCCACTGCCAAATGAGAGCCAACGACTACGCGGTTTAGCTCTAATAAATTGTAGTTTACCTGAATACAAATGTATGATGGCTAAGGCGATCGCACATATTGCAGCGATCATGCTTCTTACTTAACGCGAAACCAGCGATAGCCGTATGCTTCTATTGGGATGGAAGGCAAATTAATGTCGAGAGGTTCGTATTGCGAATCGCCAAATATATCTATTAGATGGTTATACTCATCAAATTTTAGCGTGACTGTACACGAGCGATCGCCTAAATTATGTAAAGCGATCGCACTTTCACCTTCCGACTCGCAGCAGTGAGCAAATACACACGGTTGATCGGTTTCTAGAATTTGCCACTTACCGCAACCAAACTCTGGACACTGCTTGCGAATACGGATTATATGTTCCATCCAGTTGATTAAGGAGTTGCGATCGCGTTGTTGATCTGTTACATTCACCCGTTTATAACCATACTCTCCTTCTTTAATCACAGGTCGGGTAAGAACATCTGACGAAGCGGTAGAAAAGCCGCCATTGATTGCATCTGACCATTGCATGACTGTGCGGACACTATTTCTCCCCTCAAGTGAAAGGTCTTCACCCATCCCAATTTCTTCGCCATAGCGTAGCACGGGTGTCCCAGGTAAGCTGAATAACAGACTGTATGTTAGTTCAATGCGACGTTTATCACCTTCTAACATTGGTGGTAAACGACGACGAACGCCTTTGCCGAAAATTTGCATATTCTTTTCCGGTGCGAAAGCCTGAAAAACTTCTTGGCGTTCGGAATCGCTAATTAAGTCCAGGTTGAGTTCGTCATGATGGCGGACAAAATTTAACCATTGACCGATGTCAGGAATATCAGGTAATGATTTCAGCCCGTCAAGCAAAGTTTGTAAATCTTTACGTGCCAGAGCTAAAAACATATATTTGTTGAGCAAGAAGTTAAACAACATCTGACATCGATCGCCATTACCAAAGTAGACGGGTATTTTGTCAGAACTTACATTTGCTTCTGCAAACAGAATTGCATCACCCCGACGCGAGGTAATAAACTCTCGCATATCTTTAAGGAAAGTTTGCAAGTCTGGACACCCTGGGATGCCAAGTGGATTAATTAAAAATGGCGCAGCATCGATGCGAAACCCCGACACACCAAGTTGCAGCCAAAAACCCATGATTTTGTAGATTTCTTCCCGTACCGCAGGATTAGCAATATTTAAATCAGGCTGCTCTTTGTAAAAATGATGCAGATAGTAAGCATCAGCTTGTTCGTCGTATTCCCAAAGACTATCCTCTACTCCAGAAAAAATTATCTGTTCTGGCTTGGTTTGGGGGGGATTTTCTGACCACACATAGTAATCGTGATATTTAGAGTTTTTATCTGAACGCGCTTGCTGAAACCAAGGATGCTGAATTGATGTATGATTTACTACTAAATCAACTAGGACTCGAATACCGCGATCGCTAGCTTGATGTATGAACTGTACAAAATCTCCCAGTGTACCCAATCGTGGATCAACATTGTAGTAGTCCATGACATCGTAGCCGTTATCTCGATTGGGAGAAGGATAAAACGGTAATAGCCATAAACAGGTAATTCCCAGTCCAGAAAGATAATCTAGACACTTAGTTAGTCCTTGGAAATCGCCAATACCATCGCCGTCTGAATCCATGAATGTCTCGACATCCAAGGAGTAGAAAATTGCATTTTTGTACCAAAGTTTCTGCATTTTCCTGCCTTTTTAATTACTGAAATGTAAATGATAGTGCTGAGTAAAACATTCTCAGACTGGCTGGAATTAAGCCAGGGATGCTGTATATCTGCATCTCTGACTCAACAAAGCTGGCATAGTTGCGATCGCAACAACTCACAAAAGTGATTAATATTACATTAACGAGCCGCTAATTTTTCACTAACTGTTGATTGCACTCTTTGGGCAAGTTCATTCGATATAGGTATATATCCAAGTTGTAAAGCGTATTTGTCGCCCTGAGTCAGCGCCCAGTCAACAAAGTTTTTGAGAGTCGTTGCTTGGGCAGGATTATCGTATTGGTTATATAACAAAAGCCAGGTTAAACCTACAATTGGATAGGCTTGCTGTTCTGGAGGGTCTGGAACTTCCAAAGCAAAGTTTTGTGGAATTGTTTGTCCTTGCAAGGCTCTAGCGGCTGACTCTGGTGATGGGTCTACAAATTGGCCAGCTTTATTTTCTAGAGTTGCCATATTCAAATTACTTTGCTTGGCATAGACATACTCAACATAGCCGATGGCTCCTTGAGTTTGTTGAACTTGCGCTGTTATCCCTTCATTACCTTTAGCGCCGATACCTACAGGCCAGTTGATTGACTTACCAACACCTGCTTTCCAGTTGGGACACACCTCACTAATGTGATTGGTAAAGAGGAAGGTAGTACCACTACCATCAGAACGATGAACAAACCTGATGGGAGTATTAGATAGGTTAACGTTAGGGTTTTGTTTAGCAATCAGCGGATTGTCCCAAGTTTTGATATCACCCTGAATAATGCCACAGTAGGCTTGGCGTGAAAGCCTTAAATTCTTGACATTTCCTCCTAGATTGTATGCAAAGACAACAGCACCACCCGTTAACGGTACTTGAATCGGTTCAGTATTGTATTTTGCTCGAAACTGTTGACGTTCTTCTTCTGTTAAAGGTGCATCGGTAGCTCCAAAGTCTACAGTTCTTCTTAAATACTGGTTAACACCAGCACCACTACCTATTGATTGATAGTCAATTTTGACATTTGGATTCTGTTGATTGTAAACATCGAACCAAGTTTGATACAAAGGAGCAGGAAAGGATGCTCCAGCACCAATAAGAGAGACTTGATTGCCTGGGGTCTGTGATTGGCAAGAGAGCAAACCTGTAGTCAGTACTACTCCAGTTATTGTAATAACCCAATGGGTAATCTTAGCGTTATTAAATGTGATGTTACCTAATTTTTGTAACATGATCGCTCCATATTTTATAGATTTCTAACTCTGCGTTGTTTTTCGCAGTTCTACTCACCTACACTCAATTGCTGCAAAGCAATCCGTTTGCAAAGACCTTCTACCACGAGTGTTAAAGATTGCATCAGTTCAGAATTTTCGCTGTAGTCAACAGGCGCGAGGTTAGCAACCCGTTGACTTTGAGTCATTTTTAAATCTCGTCCCCATTCTTCTGGAGTAATGTCTTTATATAATGCGATCGCTGTACCCTGTTCTTGATTCATTAAAGAAAAGCAGGGAATATCTGACTCGCCATCACCAACATAAATCACCTGTGCCAATGGAATGTGCAATTCCTTTGGTGGTAAATCTCGATATACAAATGATTTACCATCATCTTGGTAATCATCAAAACCTTTGGCAATTTGGAAAAGATAGCGGGTTTTCTCTGTGTGAGTGACAATCTTCTTTAAAAACTCTATACCGTTGCGATCGCCATAAGAAAATTCACAACCCCACATTGCTTTAAAATTTGGAGCAATACAGTTATGACGAGCAATTTCCACCATCCCGCAAGTTATTAAATAAAATTCTACCTCTACTTTGGGATTTAATTCGTGGGCGGATTGTTGCAAGTGGTCAAACATTTTATTAACGCCATCAAAGGGAGCTAATTCTTGACCAAAGCTAGCAATATATTCTTGTGTAATTTTGTTGCCTTGTCGTTTTGACTCTTCAATGAGGGCATAAAATCGAGCTAAAATTTTATCCCAACCTTTGTCAATTAAGGGTCGAATTTTTTCCTGGCGAAACTCCAGAGCATCAATACCTAAGCTTTCTAACAAAGCATCAACGGTATCTGGAACCAGAGTATCATCAAAATCGAAAACTATAGCGATGCGATTAGAAAGGGGTTTGGTCGAAACAGTCATAACAAAAGGTTCTCAACTATGGGATTTTTGCAAAAATATTAGTAATTTTGGATAAAATACTAGAATAGCCAAGATAATTAGTTAAAAAGTCGAGCAATTAATGGCAAAATACCAGCTTTACAAATGCAGTAAAAATTAGCGATTGCGTTAAAAATTATAAATTAGCAATATGCCGATAGCGAGCCTCTATTCCTGAATAGATGCCATAAGCAATCAAACCCAAACCCACTACAGCCAGAAGCCAAAGACCAAAGGGGTGTTGTGTTAGAACTGCCAATGCACCACCCAACCCTCTAGCCTGAGTGCCATCAGATTGAATTGCCGCCAGCATCAAAAAAATGCCGATAATGACAAAAACAATGCCACGGGCAGCAATGCCAAATCTACCCATACGCACTGCCCAACTTTGCTCAGTTAGACTCATTTGAGAAAGTTTTAAATGGTAACGGAATTTGCCTTTATACGCTTTATAAAGGTAAGAAAGACCAACACTAACTACCATCATCCCTGTCAGTGCTATTAGCCATCGTCCAAGGGGTTGAGCCAAGATATATATTGTCCAATCCTCAGTTGAATCGCTATCGCCAACGACTGAACCCATAATCAGTTTTACAGATGTCAAAGCCAAACCTGTATAGGCTAAAGCACTGATAGCATAACCAATCCGTTGGGCAATTCGTTTAGCATTAATTGGTTTTTTACTTTTTTCAGGATCAAAAAACGTCTGAACTAAACGCCAAAGTACATACCCAATAATTCCGAGAGTAACGATACTTAGCAAAAATTTTCCAAAAGGTTGGACAATAATTGCCTTTAACGCACCAGTTGTATTCGTGGTTTTACCACCAGAACCAATGGCTGCTTGGACTGCTAGTAACCCAACAATAAAGTAAACGACACCTTTTGCTGCGTATCCTAATCGTGCTAATCGCTTAAACCAAGGGAGAGAAGTTATTTCTTTAACTGGTTGCCTAATTGGTTCTAGGGGTGAATTAGGTAGTGTCATACGGCATAGTAACTATTTAGAATTCAGAAAGATGAAACTGCTCTCTATACTATATTTATTAACCTGAAGCGCCGCTTGAGCCAATTATACCAAGCAGTTGCAACAGATAAATAATTGCGAATACACCAAAAAAGATGCCAGCGATCGCTGTTCCGCCAAAGATAATTTTTGATGGTTGCAGTTCCTTGGGCAACATTCGATGATTTAAATAAAGAGTCAGTCCGGTGACGATAGGGATGTGAGCAGCTTCAATTCCGCCTGCGGTTTGTAGTAAGCCAACAGGTTCACCGAAAAACAGGTAAACGGCGATGGGTAAGGCTACCAATAGCACTACAATATACAGACGCTGCAAAAACTTTTCATTTGTCCAGCGTCCCCGCACGCCAAACCCTTGCAGTAATATCTGCGTACCATCGGCAAACATTCGTCCAAAACCATCTTCTACCGATAGTACGGTACTACAAAAGGTAATAAAAACGATCGCCACCATAAACCAAAAGCCAAATGGCCCCCAAAGGTCGCCCAGCAGACTACCCAAAGTTTCTGCAACCTGATTTTCTTTGGGTACAAGTCCTTGGGGACGCAGCAACTCACCACCCAGAATCAAGAAAGACAACGCCGCTAACAGCGCACCCACCACTGCTAAAGTGTTGGATATAGTCATCAAATTTAGCCAACCACGCAGCTTCTTTTTTTGCTCCTGGTTGAGTTGCTTGGGGTCTATACTCTGTTTTCCTTTAACACTGGCTGCACCATATCCTCTGGCTTCTACCCAGTAGGAATACCACATTAATCCGGCTGCTCCTGCCAACATGAAACCCAGCCAAGGTAGTATTTCTTGATACTGCACATCTTGTGGAATTTGCGGTACTAACCCAGTTGCTAGTTTGCGAACATTAGGGAAAACGAAAATAGCCGCAGCTACCACTGCTACAGTACGGGCAATCCCTACATAAGAAGAAATCTTTTCTACTACGTTGTATTGCCCCAAAAGTACGATCGCAGCTGTTACAACAATAATAATTACTGTCCATAGTTGCACACTTCCTCCAGCAACCAAAATTAGTGCTGTCGCGGCGGCTCCTGAAAGTCCAGCAACGGTAGAAATTGCTACCACTACCTGCGGCAGCAAAATCAACCAGATTGCCCAGTTTTTGGGGCCGGGAAGTTGTTTGAAACCTTCTAGGATGGTTGCGCCAGTACAAACTGAAAAACGACCAACTTCACCATTAATAAACCATTTCAAAATCACAGCAGCAAGTAGCGCCCATAGTAGGGTGTAACCATAGAGTGCAGCAATTCTTGGCGTAAATAGCAATTCACCTGAACCCGCAGCCGAAAGCATCCACAAAAAACTAGGGCCTAGCCATTTCAAGTTATCCCAACCTTGGGGTGAATCTGGGATGTTTACAGTTTTTTGTGGCTGCTGTTTGTTACTAGTATGTGTTGATAAATCGCGGCTTTTATTAATCATTTTCTGCTCATTTGTACTAATATTGTTAGCCACAATTTTTAGTCGCCAGTGCTAGTAATAAATTAGACTTTTCAAATTTTTAGAAAGCACGACGACGCACGGGTGGTATATTACTGCGTAAAGCTTGCCATGTCAGCGCTCCTACCCTACCATCACCAACTATTCTTTGCGATCGCTGAAAGGTAGCTACTGCTGTAGCAGTTCTAGGGTCATAAATACCATCAATAGCTCCGTTATAAAATCCTAAATATTTCAGAACAGCTTGCACATCTCTCACCGGCTGTCCGCGAGATCCAGGTTTAAGGAAAGGAGCTTTCACAGGAGAGTATTTTGAAAGCCTACCTGTAATTGAGGTTGTCTGCGCCTTAGCAGGTGCAAAACTAAAGGGTAACATCCCCAAAAATAATGCAGAAATTAACCCCAATGGTAAAATTATTGAGCGCATAAATCGAGTATTCATAAATTTATATTTCTCCTAAATTAAACACAGCCAATTTGATACCGATAAGAGAACTTTTCTAACATCCTCCGATCAAATTTTTGCTCTATTTGGATTTCTCCCATTTCTCAGGTTTTCTTCATAGGTTCTGAAGTTGGGATCGTTCAGTTCGTAAAAGTAAGGCTCTAGCGTGTAATTATAAAGAGCAGGAGTACCTAACATACCCGGCATTACTGATGGCACTAAAGGTCGGTAAACCCCTCTAACTTTCTCTTCATAATCATTATCGATTGCTAAATCTTCGCTAAATTCAGGTAGATTTTTTACTTGATCTTTAGTCAAGTTAGGAACAAAAAGATGTTTCTTATCATAGTCAAGACGAGCTAAACCCACTGGGAGCAATACTCTTTTGCCGAAAATCCAGAAGCCTGTATCAATGATGAAATACCGGAAACGTCCATCACTTTCATCAACTAATATATTGACAACAAAGCCAACCATGTTATCATCGGCATAAACATCAATTTTTTTGATGTCATTACCATCAAAAATTTCATCTTTGTAGTTGGGATTGTATTCGCCAAGTTTGTACAAAGCCATATTTTCCTCCTGTAAAAACTGTTTAATTTTGTGATTAACTAACTTAAAGGTTGAATTTTTTCCTCATATACAGTATTGTTTAAACCGCCACCTCTATGAGCTTTTTGAGAATTAGCTGCACTTTTTAAGGCAGTAATGCGATCGCTTGTTGCGGGATGAGTACTCAAAAATGTCGGTACTAAAGGCTGGTTGAGTAACTTTTGCATAAAAGCAATCATCGCAGACTGAGCATAACCAGCACGTCCTAAAGTCCTCAGTCCTCTTTGATCGGCTTCAAATTCATCTTGGCGGCTGTGGGGACGGCGTAATGCCAAATCCACACCAATCTGAACTGCTGTACTACGCTCTAATCCGGCTGCTGTAGCAAAACCACGAGCGATCGCTGTTTCTCGCATCTGTTCTATTGAATGCCGACTAGCAATATGACCAATTTCGTGAGCGATAACGCTGGCTAATTGAGCTTCATTATCTGCGGCTTTTAGCAATCCGGTAGTGACATAAACATAGCCTCCCATTGTGGCAAAGGCATTTACACTATCATCTTGAACTACCTGAAATGTATACGGAATACCAGGACGAGTGCTATTTGTCGCCAACCATTGACCAACTTGGTTGACATAGCGATTCACATTTTGATTGCGATAAAGCTTAATATCGCTATTAACTAACTGTTGATTAATCTGCTTGCCTAGTTGGACTTCCTCTCGATCCGAAATAGTGGATAGCTGGAATATTTGGATTCCTTGATTCAAGAGATCAAACAATGAAATTGCCTGTGTCTTTTGGGGTGAACCCACACCAATGCCAACCGCTACTAAAACTGACAGTAAGAAATATAACCAGCGACGATAGAAACGAGAGTAAATAAAAGAAAAAGAATTTGGCATAATCTTCTTCAAGTTAACTACAGTGTTCAAAATTAGTGAACAACCCTTGCCAGCAAACTTGTTCAAAGTGTTCTAAATCCAGCATTATCCTCAATTAGCTACTTCATTGCTATCCACCCAAACTTGTTACGGCTCTAATCTGTGTAGGTGTAATTGAAAAGCTACATAACGATCTCATAGAGTCTTACAGAAAGCACAGCATTTAAGACCGTCATAAAAAACTGAGAATTTCTAAGAAGGATGATATACAGTTTCAGCAACTAAAATAGGTCTGTTGCCGTACTCAGCCTCTAACTCTCTTTTTACATTTAGATCCCAGGTAAAATTATATTCTTTCTCAATTTCAGTAATGACAAAAGGACGAACTTCACCAGTTATCGATACTGTTTGGTTCTGATTTATTGCTACTTTGGGCGGTGCTTTTAATAAAACTAGCAAATCTTGCCCACCAAACAATTGGTTTTCATCTAGCGTTAGTAAAACCGGACTGCGAATATTTTCTACTTTTCCTGTAACTGTAACTTGACGACGATAATATTGTTTGGGACGTTGTGTTATTTGGCCAGGTTGAGGCGCTAATACAAGGTATCGAGCAATAATTGCAGGTTTATTGATGTAATCTTTGTAATATTCGTCCTGTATATTGAGATTAAACTCTTGCTCAATTTTGGGAATTACTAAATTACGAACCTGACCAGTAACCTGAACTTTGATATTTTCGTCAGATGGTAGATTAAAAGGCACACCTGAAGCATTGACAACTACAAGAGGTTCACCGCGAAAGAAGCGTGCATCACTAACCGTAAATGAACTTGAACCAATTTTCTTAATTACTCTGCTTTTAACTGTTACAGAGTTCCCCATAAATTCGTCCGTGTTTTCAGCGATTTCAGATGTGTTAGTGATAGTTGCCTTTGCGTCAAAAAAGCTACAACTTCTCACTATCAGAGCGATCGCTATCAGGAAAACTAATACCCCTGCCTTACTCAGTGCTTGTAAGAAATCTCCCCTTTGAGAATTGTCATTTATTGCCATTATTCTTATTTGTTTTGAGGCTATTTATCAAAAGTTTTCCTGATAGACAATGCTGTAGAATCCCTTATTGCGGAATTGCTGAGGGATATACCTCTGTTGCAACTAATACAGGTTTATTCCTGTATTCTACTTCTAGCTGCTTTTGTAAGGTTAAATCCCATTTAAGGTCGTAATCTCGTTCTAATTCAGCTACAACAAACGGGCGCAACACACCTGTGACTGCAACTTTCTCACCTTCATTGACAGTTCCTTTCGGATTACTGACGCGGATCACTAACAAGTCTTGTCCACCAAATAATTTGTCTTCATCAAGAGTGAATGAGTTTGCATTTCTAATGTTTTCGACTTCACCTGTCACTGCCAAGTTTTTACCGTAGTATAGTTGAGGGTTTGTGGTAAGTTCACCTGGTTTAGGAGCAAGTGCAATTGATTGAGCGATAATTGCAGGTTGGGTTTCGTACTCTTTGTACAAGTTTGGATCTAAGCCCAAGTTGTAATCTCGATTAATATCTGCAATCACCAACTTACGAACTGGGCCTGTCGCTTGAATTGGTGTATTTGGGTCAGTAGGCAGGGTGAAAGTTTTACCCGAAGCGTTTACAACTAAAATTGGTTTAGCACTAAAAAATTGCTTATCGGCAATTGTAAAAGTTGACGGCCCCAATTTTCTGACGGGTGTACTTCTAATTGTTACAGTTTTACCAATTAGTTCGTTTGTATTATCTGCGACTTCTTCTGTAGTCACATTGGTTTCTGGTACTCCGGCCTGTTGATCTAATTCGTTGGTACAACCTCCAAGCAGCATTGCAGATATTGCTAGAGCAATTGTTCCTTTAGAACTCCATTTAGTTTGCATAAAGTTGGTCATTTCAAAATCTCCATTTGGGTTAACTAATTATCAGGTTCAGATCGTGACTTATTATTCAAAATCTTTTACGTCAGTCCTAGTGATAATTTTTAAACTGAACCTGATATTATTGAACGACTACAAAATTTTTGATTTGTTGTTATCAGCGTTTTCAGGCGTTCAACATTTCTGCGGTGAATTATATTAATTCAAAAAGACTTGACCATCTCTTTGAATTCTCAATACGCCTTGATTGTCATCGAAATTGGTTGTTTCATCTAACGAGACTGCGAGTGTCCCTTCAGAAGTAGACGTGGGCATAACTTTAAGCAGTCCACCATCTTGACGTACCAAAGTAATACTAATAGGTGTTGGTAAGCCTCGTAGGACAAACTCTTGTCCACCTGCTAGATATCGAGGTTGGGTCTGACCAATTGCTTGATAAGAGATACCAGCGTTAGTGTTATTTTTCAATTTCACATCGACTGTACCTGCTGTTGGTGTGATAGTTGCGATCGCACTTTGCCGACTTTCTGGAGCAGGTGGTTGTATGACATTAACATTTGTGCGTCTTCCATTCATAGGATAGGCAGGAACCATAATACTCTGAGAACCAGTATTTCGCTGTTGTCTTTCAAATCTTAAAGTTGCAGCATTCGGTGGACATCCTGCTGGAACCATAACTCGATCGCGGTGTGGTTCTTCATAGAAAATTCTAGGGCAAGGATTAATTTGGGAAATTCGCGGCTGCGCTACTGCTGATTGACTCATTGCAGACAAACCAATTAGCAACGTTCCAAAAATTGTTCCTACCGATCCAACTTTTTTGAAAGAAGAATGATTGAACTTGTGCATAAATACCTCCTGATAATTTTATCTTTGCTTGTTGTTTTAAAATCCCAATAGTGACATCTAGTGAAAGATGAGAAATACTCTTAACTTAGAGAATATTTAATTTTTTTTGCAATAATTCAAATTTTTGATTATGTACTTTAGGGAAAGTTGAGCCGCTCAACCAAAAGAGGAGACATGAAAACAGACTGTATTTTGAGGTTAAATCTCAATGGTGGAAAAGTCGAGGAGAATTCTAATACATTTGGCAAATACTACTTTCGATATAGATTAGTACTTCCATAGCAATAGCTGACAAAATCAAATCAATACTGCACCTATTAATCTTCTAACCAATAAAGTAGACCAAGAGAAGTAACTCCACCAAAAAAGTGAGCGCCAATCATGTTGACATTTGCTAACATTACAAAAATGTCTAGCGAACGAATTACATTTTCTGCCTGATAAATTGCGACACCTTGAGGTTGTGCTACTGCTTTACCCAAAATGATTGAAACCGTCACTTCCGAAGCAATAAAAGCTATTAATAACCCTACCAAACTCACGAGTAATCCAATTCGTAAATTTTGAATTACGTCTTCCTTCTTGGGATGGTTTTGAGAATTTGGTGTTTGTAAAAGTTTAGCCATTTTCCGATAACGCAAAGCCCAATAGACTCGAAAGCACAGCAATAAAATACCAACAATAGCCAAAAATATCCCAAACCCTATACCTGCATTGCTTGTCTGAGTAGTAATGTTACGGCTAAAGTATGCTAACAATACAGCAATGCCAGAAATCCCACCAAGTACTAATTGTACCCAAAAACTAATTCGACTTACTAAACGCAATGTAGCAGCAAATTTTTGTTTGCTTGGTGGATGGGAAAGTGATTCTAAATTATTTATCATATACCCCCTAAGTAGATATTTTAAGTAAATAGATGAAATTAGAGTTTAATCTCATCTATATAATAAAACTCACCAATTAATGTATTTAATTTTTGAAATACTAGTTGTTTTACTGAAAAGAATTCATCTTAAATTCAGAACTACTATTTATTGATTTAGTTCTAAATTAGAGAGTAAAAGTGGAAAACTAGTGGAGGATATATGTTTTCGGAAAAAACTACGACTTCAGAAAGAGACTACCAAAACTATAGATAGACCTTTTTTTAAAGCAAATCTATCCTAAAGTAGAGAGACTACAAGAATCTTATCTCTGGCATCTAAATTACCACAAATAATTTAGGAATAGCTAAATTGGAAACACCAGATTTTTTAATATACTTTAGCTCAGGCTCAGTGCTGCTGCTACTTGAACAGCTAGTTTCTGAGGATTAAATGGTTTACTGATTATGCCTCTGACACCTAGATTATTAAATAAGCTTTTGTCATTATTACGTCCTCTTGCTGTAAGGAAAATCACAGGTATGTGTTTAGTTATTTGATTAGCTTGTAGTTTTTGAAAAGTTGTCAAACCATCCATATCAGGCATCATTACGTCCAAAAGGATAGCATCGGGTTGAGATGACTGAGCTAAGAATAATCCTTGATTACCTGAAGTAGCAGTCAATACCTTCCAGCCCCCCATTATTTCCAGACAAGTCTGAATCAATTGACGGATGTCATCTTCATCATCAATAACTAAGATTTGCTTAGAGGTCATCGTTATTATTTTCCTTTTTTAAATTATTATTACTTAGTGCTTTAATTATTCCAATGTAATGAGGGGCATTGTTTAAAGCTACCATCCTCTTAAGATTAATTTCTAATGGTAAAACTTGAAAGTGGAAAACTAGGGTAGAAGTTTAATAAACAGATGACATAACCAGAAGTAATAGACCAAAAGTAATAGAAAATGTGGAGATTGACACGATGGGCTTTGCCTCGCCTTCCCTACGGAACGCCCCGCGAACAGCGATTCTCGCAGCTAAAAGGCTATAGCATTGCATTCTTAACGGTTTTACTAGCTTTACTGCTGACACTGCTTCTATGGCAGCTACACAGGCTGAATTCTATTTACCCACTGTTTTTAGCTGCTGTCATGGTTAGTTCCTGGTATGGTGGCTTAAACCCAGGATTGTTGGCAACTTTTTTGTCTGCCATAGTCTGCGCCTACTTCCTTTTGCTCCCTTTCTATTCTTTGTCTGTTACTGGGTTCGGTGTGGTGGGGTTGGTTCAGTTTGTGCTGGTAGCAGTGTTGATTACATTACTTAACACCGCACTGCGTCAGGCGCGATCGCAAGCTCAGAAAAACGCGCGAGCCGCCCAGCAAAATTACGAGTCTCTACGTCAAATCCAAGACACTCTGCGCCAAAGTGAAGAACGTTATCGATTGTTAATAGAAGGAGTAACTAATTACGCAATTTTCATGCTAGATCCCAACGGTAACTTTACCAGTTGGAACATTGGAGCCGAGCGTATTTTAGGCTATCAAGAAGCAGAAATTATTGGTCAACCTTTTGAGCGAATTTTTTCACCAGAAGCAATTGAGCGCGGACAACCACAACAAGTATTAACAAAAGCCATAACTGAGGGTTTTACTAAAGAAAATCGCTGGCATATCCGTAAGGATGGGACTTTTTTCTGGGCGCATTGTGTAATCACTCCTTTACGAGATGAAAATGGAAATCTGCGCGGTTTCTCTAAAATTATGCAAGATATTACTGAGCGCAAACAAGCCGAGGAAGAAAAAGAGCAACTGCTGTTACGAGAACAAGCTGCACGCGCTGTGAGCGAAGCGGCGCAAAGTGCAGCAGAAGCTGCAAACCGTTCCAAAGACGAATTTTTAGCAATAGTATCCCATGAATTACGTACCCCCATGACTGCAATTATTGGTTGGGCGGGGATGTTGCAAACGGGTGTGCTAGACGAAGCTAAAGTAACTCTTGCATTGGAGATAATTGAACGCAATGCTAATTTGCAAATGCAACTTATTGAAGACTTACTTGATATTTCGCGTATTGTTAGAGGAGAACTTTCACTCTCCATTGATTTGGTAGATTTAGTAGAAGTAATTACAGCCGCGTTCGAGGTTGTACAATCATTGGCAGATGCTAAGAGTATTCAAATTGAAACTATACTTGATACTTCAATAGAAAAAATTTCGGGTGATTCAGATCGCTTGCAACAAGTTGTGTTAAATTTACTCACCAATGCAATTAAATTTACACCCAACGACGGACGAATTAAGGTGCAGTTGTCAAAGGAATTGGGGAGTGGGGAAGAATTTTCCCAACCCTCAATTTCTAACTATGTTCAAATTCAAGTCAGTGATACGGGTAAGGGTATCAGTGCTGACTTTCTACCTCATGTATTTGAGCGCTTTTGCCAAGCAGATAGTAGTCATACTCGTTCAAATAAAGGACTAGGTTTAGGGCTAGCGATCGCTCGTCATGTGGTAGAACTGCATGGTGGCACAATCCAAGCCCAAAGCCAAGGAATAGGGCAAGGTGCAATATTTACAGTCAAGTTGCCCATTTTAGAAGAAAGCAGAGGAGAAAGTCTTTCCTCCTCATCTCCCTCATCTCCCTCATCCCCCAATCCCCTTACCAACTTGCGAGTGCTGGTTGTAGATGACGAAGCGGATGTGCGGCAGTGGATTACCGCAGTACTCGAAGAGTGTGGAGCAAAAGTTAGTACTTTTAGTTCTACAAGACAGGCACTTGAGGCACTAGAAGAATTACATCCAGATGTGTTAATCAGCGACATTGGGATGCCAGGCGAGGATGGCTACGCGCTGATGCGTAAAATCAGAGAAATTGAAGCAGAACGAGGTGGGCGGATTCCTGCTGTTGCACTGACGGGGTATGCCAGGGTAGAAGATTACAAAGAGGCATTAGCAGCAGGGTTTCAGCTACATGTTGCGAAACCAGTTAGAGCAGCTGAGTTAATTGCCGTTGTTGCCAGCCTGGGTAAAATGTCTGATAAAATCTGAGCAATTTTGCAAATATTGCTCAGATCCACAAGTTTTCCACTTTTCCTAGATAACTTCAAAAGTGTAATTCAGGCGAGAAATGGTGTTATCCATACAGTTAATGAAGTTGGCTGACATCAGCTTGAATCAGTTAGGAAAGTAACAGTAATTTGGTTGCATATTAGATTGCTTTCCAATGCCTGATTCCTTCATGCAAAATTATTTGGAAATTTGAAAAATGAATAGTATTTGGTTACAGCGATTTTCTGCGTTGTTTATTTTCTCCACAATCACAATGCTTGGAAGTGGATTATCTGCTCAAGCACAAATACCGAATCCCGGTAAAATTTCAACAACAGCAGCCGATTTAGTTCCCCAGCCAACACAACCTGCTTCTAAAACTTCTGCTGAGGTGGCGCAAATGGATGTTAATCCAGGTCGAACTACCCGTGGTGGCTCCAGCTATATTGGAGTTGCTGGCAACATTGGTTTAGGCGGTGATTCAGCTTTAGGTGAAGGTAGCTTTATGGTGATCAGCAAAATTGGGCTGACGCGTACCTTTTCTGTACGTCCATCTGTGGCGATTGAGGACGACCCTGTTGTTCTGCTTCCTCTCACCTATGACTTTAACTTTCGGACAGCAGATGCTTTTGAAGATACATTCGCTGTAGCACCATACATTGGGGCTGGCGTAGCGATTGAAACTAGTGATGATGCAGACGTTGGTTTGCTTTTATCGGGTGGTGTAGATGTTCCTTTAAATACTAACCTCACGGCAACAGCAGGAGTGAATGCGGCGTTTTTAGATGAAACAGATGTCGGGCTGATGATCGGAGTAGGTTACAACTTTACTGGGTTGTAAAAAAGGCTGTAATACCCATTTGGAAAATGATTACGATAGATATTTTTTTGAATTGCTGACTGAGACGCGATCGCACTTTAACAAAATCGATGGTGTATCACTGGTGCGGCTGTTAGTCAAACGACATCCGGCTTAATCATACCGTAGGTATTCCTAACTAGATGAACAAAAATATTTAATGTCATTGCGAGCGATCGCAATGACATTGTGTAATTAATTCGGTTTACTTAATTCTTAAGGTAAATAACTGCTTAACTATCGCTTGTTCGTCATCTTTTCGCTCTAGTCTATATCAGTATTGCTCTGTTAATGCTACATTACTACCAGGTTTTCTACTGTCCTGACTTGTAACAGCCCCAAGTAAATGTTTTGTCAAAATAGATTAGACGTGGCGAATCTGTTACTTAAACCTTGCCTTTGATAGATGCCATATAAAACTGAAAAGGGCATAACCTAAGTTATATAAATTCGATTACAGCAATCAGGGTTGCTTCTAAAAGCAAACATTTTCATGAGAATTCTGTTGGTTGAAGACGATGATTTGCTTGCTCAAGCTGTAGCAAGATATCTTACCAAACAAAATTATGTGGTTGATATTGCAGCTGATGGTGAAGCCGGTTGGGAATTGGTACATGTCTGTAACTATGACCTGATTTTGTTAGATATTGTTCTGCCAAAGTTAGATGGCATAAGTCTTTGTCGGCAATTACGACAGTCAGGTTATCAAATGCTGATTCTTCTTTTAACGGCAAAAGAGACTAAAACTGATAAAGTTATCGGTTTAGATGCCGGAGCAGATGATTATGTAGTCAAACCATTTGATTTTCAAGAGTTATCAGCTCGGATTCGTGCTTTATTACGTCGGGGAAATACTTCTTTACCTCCAGTTTTAGAATGGGGAGAGTTGCGTCTCGATCCTAGTACTTGTGAAGTGACTTATGCAGACATTTCTCTAAATTTAACAGCAAAAGAATTTAGCCTTTTAGACCTTTTTTTACGCAACAACCAGCGCATCTTTAGCCGGAGTGCGATTGTAGATCAACTTTGGAGTGCTGAAAAAGATCCACCTGAAGAAAATACGATTAAATCTCATATCAAAAGTTTACGGCAGAAACTAAAAGCAGCAGGTGCATCCTATGATTTTATAGAAACTGTCTATGGAATGGGTTATCGTTTAAAAGCTCTAGATCGTGAGCAAAGTTGCCCAAAACATGAGCCAGAAATAGATTTAAATCAACAGCAAATTCTACTAACAGCCATTGCTCAAGAGCGGGAAAGTTTCAAAGCTAAGGTTGGTTCGCGCATTGCAGTATTGAAACTAGCAGCTGATGCTTTAAGAAAAGGTACACTTGACGCTCAATTGCGGCAAAAAGCAGAGCAAGAAGCTCACAAGCTAGCTGGTTCCTTGGGTAGCTTTGGCTTTCCAAAAGGTTCGCTATTAGCCAATGAGATAGAAGATTTACTTCAAAATAAAAAACCTATTAGCCAAGTTAAATGTTTTTATTTAGATAATCTTTTGCTGGAGTTGCAACGAGAACTAGAAAAAACCCCAGTTGAACAAACCCAAGGTCTACTATTAGTAATTAGTAACGATCAACAAGTAGTTGAGGAATTGAGAAATGAGGCTGAGAATCAGGAACTACAAGTTAAGATTGCTACTAATATCGCCACCGCCAGAAGTATAATCATATCTTTAAATCCTGATGTGGTGCTACTCGATCTTGATATTGAGAAAGATAGTTTGAAGCTAATAACAGAATTATCCCAGCGAACACCACAAATACCTGTGTTAATTTTTACAGAGCGAGATAATTTTAGCGATGCCTGGGGCGGGCTTCACCTACGCCTAGAGGTTGCACGATCTGGCGGACGTGCTTTTTTGCAAAAATCCATGCCTCCTAGCCAAATTTTGGAGTCAGTGGCCCAAGTTTTACAACAAAATCGTATTACTGAAGCGAGAGTAATGGTTGTAGACGATGATGCACAGGCGTTAACTGTCATACGACAAACCTTAGAACCATTGGGACTTACTCTAAAAACTCTTGAAGATCCACGAGATTTCTGGGATACTCTGACAGAATTTTCTCCAGACCTGCTAATTTTAGATGTAGAAATGCCTCATATCAATGGCATTGAACTTTGTCAGGTAGTACGTAACGATCCGTACTGGAAATTGCTGCCAGTGCTGTTTCTGGTTGATAATTTATCAGCAGATATTGTTGAGCAAATATTTGCGAGCGGTGCTGATGATTGTGCAAACAAAAATATTAAACAATCACAACTAATCACTCGAATATTGAACCGTGTAAAGCGAAGATAACTATTAAAAAATATAGAATTAGTAAATAAAAATAACCAAATATATGAATAAACCTGTAAAACAGCCAACTAAAAAAACTTTTTGGAGTAAGCTTAGTACAAATACACTAGTTCGCTTCTTACTATTTGCTGCTTGTGGTTGGGTATTAGTAAAAGTTTTCTGGTATTTCAAAAATGTAGTTTTTATATTTACCTTTGCGACAATTTTAGCACTCATTCTTAACTATCCTGTGCGCTACTTAGAAAGGTTTGTGAGGCGAGGTTTTGCCTTGGGTACAGTCATGGTTATCAGTTTATTAACAATAATTTTCCTATTTGTATTTGTTGGTAATACATTGGTAACGCAAACACAAGAATTAGCAGGTTTACTATTACAAATTATTAGTTCTAATAACAATCCTTTTAATGAATTACAAAGCGCATTAGCCGCTCGAAATATTCAAATAAATTTAGAGGCAGTAGAAACACAAATTCGCAACTGGGTTGTGTATGGCATAAACATTACGTTAGGCTTTTTGCCCAATTTATTAGAAAGTTATGTCGGATTTATCATTATTATTGTAGTTGCCTTTTTTATAATGACTGATGGAGAAAAAATCTGGCAACTGATTCTTAATAAGATTCCCGATAATCAACGCGATCGCTTTGCAACAGCTATTCAAAAAAACTTCATTGGTTTTTTGCGAGGTCAATTGCTAATCTCATTGATTCTTAGCATTGCCACTTTTTTGGTTTTCGCACTTTTTCATATCCCATTCCCGTTTCTTCTAGCTATCACTGTGGGACTTTTTGACCTGATTCCCGGTATCGGAGCTACACTAGGAGTTAGTTTAGTTTCTCTAATTGTATTGGTACAAAGTGGTTGGTTTATTAGTATAAAAGTATTAATCTCTTGCATAGTTTTGCAACAAATACAAGATAATTTGATTGCACCTCGTGTAATGCAAAGCACAGTTCACTTAAATCCCCTAGTAGTATTTTTTGCTCTTTTAATTGGTACACAAATAGCTGGTTTATTAGGAGTATTTCTTTCTATACCCATTGCTGGGGTAATTGTTAGTTTGTTAGAAATTGAGGAATTACAAGCTAATTAAAAAAATAAAATTAAATAATTTATTGAATAAAGGAGAAGTTTGGAAAGTGAATTTTTAGGCTATAAATAGCAAAATTTTGGAGGTGAATTGTGCGTTTAGGGCAATTGATCGGGTTTCTCGCTCTTGTTATATCTCTTTATGTTTTATGGCAAATTCGACAAATACTTTTGGTGGTATTTGCAGCAGTAGTTTTAGCTACAATCCTAAATCAACTAGTGAGGTTTTTTCAAAGATTTCGCATTAATCGAGGCATTGCAGTTGCCATATCAGTTATTCTCTTATTGGTCGTTTTAGTCGGGTTTTTTGCACTGATTGTGCCGCGTCTTATTGACCAATTACAACAATTTGGTAATATTATGCCTATAGGGCTAGAACGATTGCGATCGTGGAATAATTGGTTACAAAATGTAATTCCTGACCAACTATTAGAAAATATTCGAGGACTTAGGTATATCACCCAAGGTTTACAAGATTGGTTAAATCGATTAATAAACAACTTTTTTAGCTTAGTCAGTAGCTCGCTTTCTCTTATTTTAGGTTTGCTGCTTTTTGTAGCTCTTACCATCATGTTATTAGTCAATCCCTCGCCATATCGGCAGGGATTTATAATGTTATTTCCTGCTTTTTATCGTCAGCGAGTTGATGACATTCTAAATAAGTGTGCAGTCTCGTTGACTGGCTGGATAAAAGGCACGCTACTGACTATGCTGGTCATTGCAACATTCAGCTATATTGGACTGTTGATTTTGGGAATACCATTGCCATTAGTTAATGCTATTTTGGCAGGATTATTAGAATTTATCCCCAATGTTGGGCCAACCTTGAGTGTGATTCCGCCTGCACTGCTAGCATTAAATGAAGAACCTTGGAAAATCGCCGCAGTTATAGCTTTGTACTTTGGAATTCAGCAGGTTGAAAGTTTAGTTATAGTGCCTTTAGTGATGAAAAGCCAAGCATCTCTACTGCCAGCAGTTACTTTGGTAGCAGTGGTGTTTTTTGGCAGATTTTTTGGATTTTTGGGTGTATTTCTCGCTGTTCCGTTAGTAATTGTGTTTCAAACATGGATAAAAGAAGTTTTAGTCGAGGATGTACTCAACAATTGGCAGCAAAATAAAAAAGATAATCAAGAAGAGAAAGTATTAGCTGTGGTAAATGGCAAGTCTGAATCATCTGTTGAAAACAGTTGATAAGTCATATCAAGTTCGGGTGATTACTTATAATAAAACTTCTCAATGTAGGTTGGGTTGAACGGCAGTGAAACCCAACATGAACAAGGATCAAGCGTTGCAATACTGCTCGGTTAAGGGAAATTGTAGGTTGGTTAGGAGCGTAAGCGTTACCCAACAAATCTCGGTAAATGTTGGGTTTCGTTCCTCAACCCAACCTACAGATATTATAAGTATTTAACCGAACCTAATATCAGGTAAGCATGATCTACCTGACAAACTTAAGGCTGGATGTTGTTTGGAGATGCCAGTGGTTCAGGTTTTACTGTAAATGCTAAGTTCTGTGCGTTGCGTAGCACTTGGATTTGTAAGTTATTATTTAAGCCATTCTTTTCAATAATTTGCTGAACTTCTTCAGACGTAGTAACGGGTTGATTGTTAATTCTGAGAATAACATCTCCTGGGCGCAATCCGATTCTGGCAGCAGGAGAATTAGGAATAACGCGAATAATAAGAATTCCTTGCTCTGCTACAATGCGGACGTTACTGTTTGGATAATCCTTGACTCTTTTCTTGACTTGAGGTGTTAGTGTCACCATCTGAAGACCTAAGTAAGGATATTCAACTTTGCCTTGAGTAATTAATTGCTGGGCAATTCTTTGAGCTGTATCTATAGGAATGGCAAAGCCGATACCTTCAGCACCTTGGATAATTGCAGTGTTAACGCCTATGACTTGACCGCGAGCATTTAAGAGTGGCCCGCCTGAATTTCCGGGGTTAATTGCTGCGTCGGTTTGAATATAACTACTAGGTCTGGTGGAGAGATTTAAGGAACGGTTGATCGCACTTATAACACCTACTGTTACTGTTTGTTGTAAACCTAAAGGATTACCGATCGCAACTGCCCATTGTCCTGGTTTTAAAGTATTGGAATTTGCGATTTCTACTGCTGGTAAGTTATTACCAGGAATTTGCACAACTGCAACATCGCTCACCGTATCTTGTCCTAGCACTTTGCCCTCAACAGTACGACCGTCAGAAAATGATACCGTCACCGTATCTGCATTGTTAACAACGTGAGCATTGGTGAGAATCCGCCCATTGGGATCGATGATAAAACCGGAGCCTACACCGCGCACTACTCGTTCTTGAGGCTGTGTTGGTACAGTATCACCAAAAAAGCGCCGAAAGAATGGGTCATTTAATGTATCAGGTAATTGTGGTACTGCGCTTCTGATAGTTCGGGAAGTATTAATTTGAACTACAGCTGGTTCTACTTTTTCGACAACTTCAACTACAAAATTATTATCCTCAGCAGTTGGTGTTAGAGGGCGCGAACTTTGATTCTGTGTCTCCTTAACTGTCGGAGAAGTAACAATTGGAGGACGAACTTTTCCAGAAAAATCTGTTGAACAGCTACTCAAAAAACCTGTGGTTATGCCAATAAAAGGTAGCAGCAGATGAGTTGCTAGTTTCCGAGTCAAAAAATAATTTTTTGATGTATTCATAGTTCTCTAAAGTATTAAATCTTATGTAATTTAAATGTATGTCTCAGTTTGCGAATGATTTGCCTCTGCATTACGACTTGTCCAGTTTCGCAACACCCAAAGGCTAATTAAAGCTGCTAATCCAGCACCGAGACTGTCCATAACTAAATCAATAATGGTGTCATCCAAACTTTCAATCACTTGAGTGCTGAGAATTTTACCAGCAGACCATTCCGTGACTTCCCACAAAGCACCAATAGCAATCCCAAAACTAGTAATTGTCACTAAATACAAAAGTGTATGATTCCGAAATATATTCAACATTGAACCATAGACTAAAAAACTGAGTGCTAGGGTAATTGCAGAAGTCGTATAAGCATGAACAATTTCGTCATAGGGGCCTGGTATACCAAACAAATTCCATACCCAACCAGTAGCATTGAGCAATGCAGCCAACACAAACAAAAAATCAAATAAAGTGGGTAATTTATCATCGCGGATGACAAACACAAAGGATATAACAAGGAAGACTGCAAGACCCAGGGCATTTGACCATTTACCTTGAACTGCTGCGGCTATGACAAAAATCGTTAGTAGAGCCTGTCCTATCCATGCGATAATTCGATAACCTTTCCAATTCAGAATTTTCATAATTATTACCTCAAAAATGTTAATTTAAAACGCTATTTTTATACTTAATCCCAATCTTTATTATTGTCATCATTATTTAAGTTTTTAATGACCTGATAATAACTCTCTTCTACATCTTTGTAGTCTCGTTCTTGTGATAGTCCTTCACGGCTATCTTGTAAAATCATGTCAGCATGATGGCGCAGGCTTGCTTGATATTTAGAATTGTTGGTATAAGTAGCAATTGCAGCGATAGCTTCTAACAAACGAATAGTTACTCCTGCATCCGATTTTCCATACTGCCGAATTTGGTTAAAAGCACGATCAACCAATCCTTGAAAATCGACTCCTTCGGCAATGAAGCGCAATTTTTTATTTTTATCGTAGCGGTAGGGCGAAGGGAAATCTCGTTGAACTAAGTGGCACAGCCCTGCGCTAATTCGGTCAATACAGCGAATTGCAGTAAATGGATCATTTATTCCAGGGGAAATGGCACGCAGAGCTATTTCTACTAATTGATCGATTGGAAACTCTATATCCTGTTGTTCTGTACGTTCTTTGCCTAAAATAAAAGCATCATTGATTTGTTTAGTAAGTTTTTTATTTACTTTTTCCCCAGGAAAAACCAAGGCTAAATCGCTACCTTGAATTAGAAATTTTCCCGGTCTAACCTGAAGGCGTATTAGCAAATTATGTTTACAAGCAATTTCCATCAATTCCCCATTATCAATTGCTTGTAAATAACCAGTGCCATTAGCTCGAATCGGTAAAGCTTCTTTCTCAAAGGACATGGGAATTTCTTCTATTCCTTGTCTATGTTCTGGTTCACCATGCCCAATTCTTTCTGGAAATAGCCGCTTAATTGCTGAATGTAAATCCTCACTAACATTTTGGATTACCTGAGATGCCTGAATTATGGTTGAAGCATGATGGATAAAATAAATTAATACACCAATGCTAATAATTGCGAGTAAAGTGCCGACTGTAACCGAAAGTTGTGGCACATATTGTTCGTATCCATCTCCTTCTCCATGAATTGTCCGCAGTACAAACAAGCAGTAGATGAACGTACCAATAAATGTGCCTAGTACAATTTGATTACCTGTATCCTGCATAAAATTACGCAGTAGTCGCGGCCCGAAATTGGAAGCAGCCAATTGAAGTGCCACAATTGTAATTGAAAAGGCTGTAGCAGCAACGCTAATCATCGAACCTGCAACCGATCCTAACAGCGATCGCGCCCCATCTGCTCCACCACCGTAAACCCACCAATAATCAATGTTTACCTTGCCTGTACGGTCAAGATTCAGCATTGTGAAAGCTAAAGCAGTAGCTCCCACCGCCATAACTGCCGGTATGAACCAGTAACTTGAGTGGAGTTGATCCCACAGTTTGCTTATCTTGACATTTTTCATTGTTCGTTGCTTTGAGAATCTATTTTGCCGTTATTATCTTGTGAGGAGCGTGCTTGAGCAAGCAAAAGAAGTGAATCGCTGATGCGGCGAGGCTTCGGTACTTCACCTTTACCAGATGGCCAACCTTCACGCTGACGAGAGCGGTTTCCATCTGTCTCTTCTGTCTGGTCGTGGAACAGAATTTGTTGAGTTGGGAAGGGCAAATCAATACCGTTTGCAACCAGCTTTTTCTTGATTGCAATAATCACTTTATCCCGCGAAATCAGATTATCTGCGCGTCGTGGTGGATGAACCCACCAGCGTACCCGGATGTTGACAGTGCTTTCGGCTAGTTCCATTGCTAGTACATCAGGAGCCGGGTCTTTTAAAACCTCGTCTACACTAAGCATTGCGTCTAGCATTAACTGCTTGGCACGGTCAATGTCGTCGTTATAGCCAATGCCGACATCGTACTCTAATCGTCGATTATCAAATGCAGTGTTTACAGTTACCGAATTAGTAAATAATTCTGAGTTGGGAATGACAATCCGCCGACCGTCATAAGTTCTGATTGTTGTTGCGCGTGTCTCAATATTTTCGACTGTTCCCTCAAAGCCTTTAAAAACAATTTGGTCATCAATTTGAAAAGGTTCAGTCAGCAGAATTAAAATTCCAGCTAAGAAATTTTGCAAAATATCGCGGAAAGCAAAACCAATTGCAACACCACTAATTCCCAAAAGTTGTACCAAATCACCGGCTCTAAATGTAGGAATCACAATGGAAAGGGCGATAAACAACCCAATCAAAATTGTTAGTCCTTGCGCTAACCTTCCTAGTACTAGTCCCAGATTTCGCGCAGAACGACGATTGCGAGTTAACCGCTTGACCACTACTTTAATTCTGCTGGCAACAAACAAAAAGAAGATGAAGACAATTAACCCTAATACAATGTTCGGTAGCAAAGCTATGAACCCGTTAACCATGCTTTGAACCTTATCCCAAGCTGTCGAGATTTCTGCATTCATCAAGTTTCCTCACAAAGTAATTTTTGCTAACGTTAACGCTCAGAATTTTGATGCAATAATTCTTGAATTTCCCCGCGCAATGCTGCGATTTCACTCTGAAGCATTTGAATTGATTTCGCTCCAGCTAACTCTGCTTCGTCATCATCGGCATCACGACCAATAAAAAACGTCGCCAGAGTTGCAGTGACATAACCAAACACGGCAAACGCATATAACGCTAAGAAAAAACAAAGCACCCGACCTTCGGGCGTTTTGGGCGAATAGTCAGAACCCATTGTTGTCATTAGCATTGCTGTCCACCAAAAAGCAGTGCTGTAGTTATGCAGCCCTGATTCCACAGGAACTTCGTTTTCAAACGCATACATCCCTGCTGCTCCTACTACAGTAACGATCATTGTTAACGCCACAACATAACCAAACCCTCGACGGCTAATACTTGCTGCTAAAACCCGCATTCCTCGGTTAGCACGAGTCATAACTCGCAACAGTTGTAGCCCTCGTACAGCCCGTGCTGTTCTTAATACCCGTACCAGCCGTATAATCCGAAAAGTACGCAGCGCTGGTAACACCAAAGAAATAGCTGTTAGCCAGTTGCTTTTGATATAGTCAGGTTTGTGAGGAGCGATCGCTAGTTTAAGTAGAAAATCTAATATAAAAATAATCCAAATAGTGATGCTAAAGGCTTCCAGTAAAGAGTTTAATCCCCAGATGATCTCGATGATGAATAGTGCTAGCCATACAAAGCCCAGCACTAACATTGGAATTTCTAGCCAATCTTCCAACTGTTGCAAGACTTCATTACGTTCTCTTTCTAGGGCTTGTTTTTCTGAAAGCTTTGGACTACTCATGAGATTAATTCGTAATTCGTAATTCGTAATTTTAGAGAATTTTTAGAGAATTGTCCTTATTGTTTACTAGCAGGGGTTTCTAGTACTTTGACATCAACTAGAGGTGTCACATTTAAGTCCTGTTTCAATAATTGGGTTTGAATTGATTGGGTGAGGCGTGAGCGTATTTCTTCACTAGACGCTGTAGCTCCCGGTTGACGCTGTACATAAATAACAGATAATAAGGTATCCTGCCCTTCAATATTGGATCGTGTGAAGCGCACATTTGACTCGACTAATTTTGCTAAACCAACTTGCTCCACAGTTTTCTGAACTTGGGCGTTAGCACGTTGGGCTAGGCTAGAGCGTTGTAAATTGGGAGAATGAGAAAACTGCCAAGTCAGCAAAAGAGCCAATGCGATGACAGTTATCACTAAGGCAGAAAAGAATACCCGTTTTTTACCACGCCCATAGCGAGTTCCTTGAGCAGATAACCCGAACACTCGGAACAAGAGTGCTGCTGAAAAGTTAATACCGCATAGTTGCAAAAACAGTAAGAATAGCTCCGAAATTACCATGTCCCATCTGCCAATTGCACTTGCCATACCTACAATTCCCGCAGGTGGAGCTAAGGAAGCGGCAACTAACATTCCGGTTGCTGCTCCAGATACTAAACTACTCCGTTCTGACTGCACCAAATTGAGCGCCCCTGCTGCTCCGGCTGCCAATGGTAAAATCACTGCTACTGCTGAAACCTGGCTACTTTCTACCATTAAACTGGTGGGAATTTCTTGCCGTAATATCAGGCTAAGTAGCCAAGTAGTGGCAATTGTGACTGCTAAAGCGGAAAAATATCGTAAAATACTCCGTCCTAAGAGTTTGCGATCGCCCCATGCAGTAGCGATCGCTGTATTCATGGCCGGGCCTGCAAACGGTGCAATCAGCATTGCCGCCACCAGCAAGTAAGCTGTATTAGTATACAAGCCAATCCAGACTACAAAGCCTGCCAGTGCTGCATAACCAAGAAAGCCTCGCCAAGAGCCAACACTTTGCAAACCAGAAAGAAAAATCTCAATCGGACTGCGTTCTTCCACATCTACAACTTGTTGCGGCGCTTCCGATGCGGGGGGTTGCAGAGTGATCACACCAGTTGGTATGAGCGTAATTTGTACTTTGGGTAAGTCTTGCAACTTGTCCAGAACTTTGCCAACTTCCCGATTGGAAACGTGAACAATCACTACATCAATCGGTTCTTCTGCATTTCCTTCAAATCGAGCCAGATTTGTGCCGTTATGAGATTTGGCAATATCGATAACAGCTTTTCCATTTCCTCGTGGTACTTGGATAATGAGTTGACGCATTCTACCCTCCTACCGCTAACCATCTTGCGTTTTCAGACAATAACTCTACTATCCAAAGAAAGATTTTTTGAAAGATGTATCTCATATTCAATTAACACTTAATTTTTGTACGTAAAATGGGTACATAGTAAAACAACTGATAGTTAAGGTAGCAAAAAAGTTATATAAGGAAAATTTCATTAATTTATCGTTTGAGACTTAGATTAAATCTAAATAGTGGAAAAGCCGTGGAGAACTCTGCTATATTTTTATTCTCGAAAGCAAGTTTTATATTTTATTACTTAGATTTATACCAGTCCTAAATCATTCGTTAAAATTATATTTCTCTTTTTTCTTTCTTTGCTTTGCATCCTATCCTACCCTGCGGGAAGCCACTCCGTGTCTATGCGTCCTTTTCTAACGAGATGCTGCGCGTTGGTGGAAGCCTCTCGTAGAGATGGCGGTTCGTTCCGTAATCTATATTTTTCACCACTAAAATAAGATTGCTATAAAATTCTTCTATTAATAACATAAACCGTTACTAAAACAATGAAATTTTTGATATTTTCATTGTTGCGTTATATATCTAAAGTAATAAGCATAGTCAGTCTTTAGTAGTGTTTCAAGTTGTAGGAGAAATTTCTCCACTAAATTTCCACTATTTTTTAATAACTATTGAAGTATTAGAAATAATGAAGAATTGAAAAAACAGGGGACATGGATCATGACACAGTTAACTAAGTTCGTTTCAGCAGGTGTATCTTTACTAACTTTAAATTTCACAGTACTAGCAGTTGGAGCATTAGAAACATCTGCTCAATCTTCCCCTACAACTACCTTTAGTGATGTTCAATCTAATTACTGGGCACAGCCATTTATTCGAGGTTTGGCTGCAAGAAATATTGTAACTGGATATCCTGATGGTACATTTCGACCAGAACAACCAGTAGACCGAGATGAGTTTGCAGCAATTATTCGTAAAGCTTTTGATCAACCACCAACTCGCCAGATACAAAGTGGTGCTGTATATAAAGATGTTCCTACTAACTATTGGGCTACTCGTCCCATTGAAGAAGCATATCAACAAGGATTTATGACAGGTTATCCTGGTGGTTACTTTCGTCCCAATCAATCAGTTTCTAAGGTTGAGGCTATAGTTGCTTTAAACAAAGGTCTAAATCTAACTACTGGTACATCAGCAGTTACTGTACCCACAGTTACGCAAAGAGTAGTTCCTCAAAAAATCGCACAAAAACCTGTAAAAAGACGTATTTTAATGCCGCTTGCTGTTACTACTTTAATGCAGCCTTTATTCATATCAAAGGCCCAGGCTGTACCAGCTAATGCTGTGAATCTTAATCGCCCTGCGTCATTTATTATTACTAACACTTACGCAGATGCTAATAAGATTCCACAATATGCAGTTGGAGATGTAGCAGCCGCTACTAAAGCAAATATAGTGGTCAACTATCCAAATCCTAAAGTTCTTAATCCAAGTAAACCTGCAACTAGAGGAGAGATTACGGCTTTAGTTTATCAAACTTTAGTTTCCCAAGGAAAGATAGAACCAGTTGCTATTAATTTACCTGCTAATCAGTATATTGTTCGTACTCCGATCAAAAAACAAAAGGCTCAATAAGTACGAATTTCTCCGAGATTTTTGCTGATTTCAGGTTTAACAACTTAGTTATAAGCCTCTATAATCGTATGCAGAGATTTACTTTTGGTTTGATTAACCCGAATTTTTTAAAACAATTAATTCAATAGTAATGATTTTTTAGACATTAATATCTTTCTTGAGAAAGAAGGATTAAAAAATTATATCCTTACGATTGTAAATATAGATGTAAAAGGAAAAAGAATATGGCTTTATATAAACTCGAAGACTTTGCTGGTAACTATGGTGATGCAGATTTTGATAGCTATGAAGTTAGGGATTTTGATGTCTATTCAGATATAAATGACGATAAAGTTGGGACTGTCAAACACATCTTGGTGGATGATTCGGGTCATTTCCGCTATTTAGTTGTTGACACAGGTTTTTGGTTCTTTGGTAGACAAGTATTGTTACCAATTGGGCGTTCCCGAATAAGCTATAGCAATAGATGCGTGTATGCTATTGGACTGACGAAGGAGCAAGTAGAAAATTTACCAGATTTTAATGATTTGGAACATGTTGATTACGATTATGAGGAACGGGTGCGTGGAGTTTATCGTACTCCCGTAAGACAAGCACCTTTAGAGACATCAACACCTGTAGAGACATCGACACCTGTAAATGCTCCACCAGTCTCTAGCGATCGCAATACATATACGTATGAAGATGAACCAAATCTTTATGATATGAATCAGCAGGATCATCAAAATCTGAAACTATACGAAGAACGTTTAGTTGCCAATAAATCTCGTGTTAAGACAGGAGAAGTCTCTGTTGGCAAACACGTTGAAACTGAGACGGCAAGAGTTGCTGTGCCAGTTGAAAAAGAACGCGTAATCATTGAACGCACTACTCCAAACGAAGCTGGTAGAACTGTATCGTCTGGTGAGGCTAACTTCCGTGAAGGAGAAGTTACTCGGATGGGGATTTATGAAGAAACCCCGAATATTCAGAAGGAAGCGGTTTTGCGTGAGGAAGTGAAAATTAAGAAAGTAGTTGAACAGGATACAGTTGAAGCCGAAGGTACTGTTCGTCGTGAGGAATTAGACGTTAATACGAATGATGAGCGGTTGCATGAGAGAAGAAGCTAAATGGCTTTGAGATAACTGTTAATGAAATATCCCCGCACTTACTTAGCTTTTCAAAGTGCGGGGATATTTCATTAACATTCAAAGTTAATTTTGAATAGATTGCGATCGCTATGCGGGTGCTGTTGTCCAACCATCCTAAAAGAATGGTTGCACCATCGCCTATCCTGGGGCGTAGCCTATCGCCAACTGTGGGGGAATGGCAAAATATTAAAAATACCTGCGGTAGTAGGGTAGTGAGTTAGATAGGGGAGGAATGTAAAGTAAGTTTTGTTGTAGATAAAATAGATTGGTCACTGATATCGATAATTGCCCAATTATAATGAACAAGCACTATAGTGGTGTAGTTTTTGGGGGTGATGTTTGAGTTTATTTCGTAGGGATTACAGGCAAACTAGACCTAAGAGTAAGCGATCGCATCTAAAAAACCGTCTCTATTCTGCTGGGATGTTTTTGTTTGTCGTACTATCTCTCTCCAGTGGACTAGGCTACCGTTTTTATAACCAACCAAAGCTGGATGTAGATAAGATAGCTCCTCAAACACTTACCGCACCAAGTTCAGCCAATGTTGAAGATGTAAAAACAACAGAAGAAAGACGCAGGGAGGCTCGTAGCGGTGCTTCAGCAGTCTGGGTTGACGATCCAGTAATTAATGAGCAAATCCATCAAAATCTCCAGCAATTATTCACAAAAGGCAATCAAATCCGCGAAAATTTGGGCAATTTTCCCTTTGTTAAGACTTCGGTGTTGTCCACTGCTACACAAACTTACCTGCGACAAGCACCAGAACCTCAATGGCAGCAAGTATTACGAGGTTTGGATAAAAATAGCAATCTGACTGGTTTAAATTCTGCCCAGCAGCTAGCAGTGAAAAAACTGCGAACTTACCGAGAGTCTAACTCCTCCCAGGCTTTTGCTCAACTATTAAAAGCGATCGCCCAAGCTCGTCAGCGCTATAATATCAGCCTAAAAGCCCTGAGCGCGATGTCTAAAGACAACACGCAAAGCGTCTATGCCCAACCCGAAACCCTTTACGATGCCACTTTCTTAAACCTGTCTGATACAGATTGGCAAAAAACTCAAATCCAAGTGCGTCAAACTTTAGACCGAATGTTAGCACAGGGCATTTATCCAGGGCTATCCAAGGCTAACCTGAACTCTGCAATCGGGATGCAGGTGAGTGTTTCTGTGCCAGAAACAGCACAACCTTTAGCCAGCCGATTGCTATCAGAGGCGATCGCACCTAATCTAATTAAAGATATTGAGCAAACCAAGCTGATTGCAGAACAAGCAGCCGAAGCAGTAGAACCGGCGATCGTCAGCATTCAAAAAGGTGAAGTTATCGTTCAGGCTGGAGCAAAAATTACCCAGGCTGATTTTGTTCTATTAGACCACTTTCACTTGAGTCAACGCGGAATCGATTGGCTGCATCTGATTCGTTTTAGTGGGATGGTGGGATTGGCTGTGGCTGTTTTCAAATTGGTAGAACGAAGGATTTACGCCAAATTACGACGAAGCGATTATCTCTTGATACTGCTCCTTACTCTCAGTGCGCCGTTGCTAATAATCTTGACCAAATCATTTACAGGCTTACCTGCTATTGGTTTGCTTCTTGGTAGCTTCTACGGTACTGCGATCGGAGGTACTGTTATGGGGTTACTAACGATATTGCTCTCAATGGGAACGGAACTTAGCTGGCATTATTTAGTACCTAGTGCAGCTGGCGGAATTCTTGGCGGATTGATGGCGGGACAATGGCGATTCCCTGGTAGAGAAGCACTGCGAACGCGAGAGGAATTAGCTACCTTGGGAATCTTAATTGGGTTGACGCAGGGAGTAGTTTATTTGTTGGTCAACACTGCGATCGCACCCCTTTGGTATGCTGTGCTGGGTGCAGCAGTCCTCAACGGTTTAGCAGGGTTAGTTTGGAGCATCTTAGCACTAGGTTTAAGCCCCTACCTAGAAGCTTTATTCGATCTAGTCACGCCTATTCGTCTGGCTGAATTGTCCAATCCCAACCGACCTTTATTAAAACGCCTAGCTAATGAAGCTCCTGGAACCTTCCAGCACACACTGTTTGTCGCTACTCTAGCAGAAGCTGCGGCACGAGCATTAAATTGTAATGTGGAACTGGTTAGGGCTGGGGTTCTCTATCATGACATTGGTAAAATGCATGACCCTCTAGGATTTATTGAAAATCAAATGGGAGGTATTAATAAACACGATGTGATTAACGATCCCTGGAAAAGTGCCGAAATTATCAAAAAGCATGTGAGCGAAGGGTTGGTAATGGCTCGTCAACACAAGCTACCGAGCGCTATTCAGGCATTTATTCCCGAACATCAAGGAACCATTTTAATTGCATATTTCTACCAACAAGCACAGCAACAAAATCCTGAAAAAGTTTTACACGAATCAGATTTCCGCTACGACGGCCCCATTCCCCAATCCAAAGAAACGGGGATTGCTATATTGGCTGATGCTTGTGAGGCGGCATTACGCTCCCTCAAAGACGCAACCCCAGAAGCAGCACTGGCAATGGTAAATAAAATCCTGAAAGCACGTTGGCAGGATAATCAGTTGGTAGATTCAGGGTTAACACGGGCAGAGATGTCTCAAATTGCTCATATTTTTGTCCAGGTTTGGCAGCAATTTCATCACCAACGGATTGCCTATCCTAAACTTTAGATATTAGCTAAGGCTACTCCTGGATTTCCAAAGTGCAATACCTGCACTTCTCACAAGTGATAAATTCAGGGGGTGTGGGAGGTGTGGGAAGATGAAGAATGAAGCGGTCGAAATTAAAGAATATGGAAGAAAAAGGGAAAAAGTATTTTAGAACTCATGAGGATTTAGCCATTTATCAATTAGCATTTGAGACGGCAATGCAAATTTTTGAATATTCTAAAAAGTTTCCAGTTGAAGAAAAATATTCATTAACTGACCAAATTCGTCGCTCCGACGCTCGAAGACTCGCTACCGCTTCGCTATCTCGCTCTGTCTGTGCAAATATGGCAGAGGCTTGGAGAAAACGGCGATATAAAGCCGCTTTTGTCGCTAAACTGAATGATTGTGTTCGCGGAGCGTGTCGTAGACAGGCAGAGGCAGCAGAAACTCAAGTTTGGTTAAAGTTTGCTGTGAAATGTCAATATCTTACGGTCGAACAAGGAAGAGAACTCTACGCTCCTTACAATCAAGTCCTTAGTGGGTTAGTCAAAATGATTACCCATCCAGATGATTGGTTACTTGACTAAATTCCCACACCTCCCACACTCCCCACACTCCCCACACTCCCCACACCTCCCACCCTATGAGTGAGAAATTCGGGGATAGAGCTCATTAGAAATGGGTTGCGATATCATCTATGGTGGGGCGTAGCCCATCGCCTTCCAACTATTAGGGAATGGCAAAATATTAAAATAAATCAATCCTTCAAGAATACCCGCAGCACCAGGGTAGTGAGCTAAAAAGTGCCAAGGGTAATGCGTCTTGTAATACCACCACAAAAGTTCCGTTTGGGCATTACCAACGATAATCCCAGCTGATGGCTGTTGAAATAAACTGATGTCATTTCCAGAACCTCCACAGATAACGGTTGCATCTAATTGCGCTTGCAGCAATTCTTGCAGATATGCAGTTGCTTCACCTTTGTTACTGTTCTTGGGTATGATATCAACGTCCCGCCCATTGCTAAAAATCACCTCAGACTGCAATCCAGTAAAAGTTAACAAATCCTGCAAATCATGGATAACCTCAAGCGGCGCATCCATATCTAGGCAAAAGCTTAATTTATAGGGAGTTTGTTCGCTGTCGGGTTGAGGTATCAGTGCCGGAAAGTAGCTAGCAATTGTCCAAACTGCATCCCAATCCCAATCTTTTGAGATTTGATTTGCCCAATCCTTTTCTAAAAGCACACCTTGTTGATAAATTTCAGTACCTACACTAGCGATTAAATAATCGGGTTTCAAAAGCTGTGCTTTTGTTATCACCCGACGACTAGAAGCATAAGAGCGTCCGGTAACATAGACTAAGTAAATCTGATTGCGTATAGCTTCTAGCCTTTGGTTTAAAGCGGCAATAGCTCGATTGTTCCCAACCAAGGTATTATCTAATTCAATCACCAAAAGCAGTTTCATCTTTGTTTGTTTTCACTAAAATAGTACAGTATTGATAAATCTCTTTCCCTCTGCTCTTGTTAGGCTCCGCTCGGTACAAGTTACAGCAAGCCTGCTCCCAGGAACAACTGCGCTCTTTAAGCGGACACGATATCATTTAACTGGTTGCCCACTGCACAATGTCATTAGAAAAAGAGTCAATTAATTTTTCTAGAGCTTTAATTTCGTTGGATTTCAAAACTTTTGACTTCAATAAATTTTGGATTTGTCTTTCTAAATCTGGAGTTAACTTTTTAGTTTGAATAATTTCTTGAACAAATGTATCAAGTGTTAAAGATTGATAGAGTTCGTGAACTTGGGCGGCAACTCCCTGAGTGCTAAAACGAGACTGAACCCAATTTTGTGCAGCATTGCCATAGCTTTCTTTGAGAGTTGGGTTTTGTAATAAACTGTGAATAGCGATCGCCAATGCTTTACAATCACGAGGAGGAACTAAAAATCCGGTTTCACCATGCACCACCGTATGCTGCAATCCTCCCACATTACTCGCAATTACGGGTGTTCCAGCTGCCATTGCTTCAATCGCCACTAAACCAAAAGGTTCGTAGTAACTCGGTACAACGCAGATATCCCCTGCGGCATAGTAAGCAGGTAACAGCGCTTGAGAAATTCGTCCAGTGAAAACTGTAACTGCTTCCAATCCCAGGTCATTCACTAAAGTTTCAATGCGTTGTTGTTCTTTGAAGTCTGCACCATCTTCACGGCAACCACCAACTAGATAGAGTTGAAATCCTGAAGGCAAATTGGCGCAAGCTCTTACTAGGGTTTCAACTCCCTTGCGGGGGTCAAAACGTCCTACATACAAGATTATCTGAGAATCTGCATCAATTCCCAACTGTTGGCGAGCAACTTCTTTACTTACAGAACCAAAGTGTTGAGTATTAATCCCGCAGGGAATGACTTTAATACGACCATGTTGCGAAATTAACTGACGTAAATCTTCCGCTTCTTGAGGGCTAGTCGATATTACATAATCTGCTTGTTCTAAAATTGCCCTCTCCACACAATTACGAATTGCAGCAATCTGCGGTGGATTTTCCACATTACCGTATTTAACTGCCCCTATAGAATGATAGGTATGAACTTGAGGTAGTCCCAATCGAGATTTAAGTTCCAATCCTACCCAAGCAGAAAGCCAATAGTTAGTGTGAATCAAGGCATAGCTGCGCCCTGTTCGTTGTTGAAAATTCAGCCAGGCTTCTACAAATTCTGGTAAATATTCAAATAAATCGTTTCTAGTAATGAATTCTGCTGGCCCAGCATTTAAACGAATAGTGCGACACCCTGGTGCTAATTCCACAATTTCTTCTTGGTCGGGGTATTCGCGTCGGGTAAACATATCAACCTGACAGCCGCGTTTTGCTAATGCTAATCCCAATTCTCGCACATAGACATTTTGACCACCTGCCCCTTCTTTACCAATTTCAGCTGTTGGGTCGCCATGAACTGAAATTAGGGCATAAATGGGTTGATAATTTGGCATTTCTGAAGCAGAATTTTCTAGAGATTTAACTAAATTTAAAAAAGTAAGAGTATTCATAATCAAAATTCACTATGGTATGTGGTACAAAAATTCACAGCTAGGTAACTTGGAGAAAAAATTATTTATTAAGTTACCTATCATCAAAAGAAACGTGTAAAAATCTTCTAGGAAACATAACCGAATGGCTTCTACTTAATTCCTTATTATTTTGAGAGCATTCTGGAAGAGAATCAATTAATAACCGTATTGCTTGATGAATTGATATTTGATTATCTCCTGCATAACCTCTAAGCTTGCGATGCTCTTTATTGGTAATAACAATATTGGAAATATTTATTGAAAAATGGGGCATAAAAATTTCCTTAAAACTGAAAGAAACTTACCAAAATACTTTCGTTCCAAGATGTTACATTTTAGAAGTTGAAATATCGGTGAGAAATCGGTGAGAAATCGGTTACTAATAAAAAAATGTTATTTAAATTAATTTCTATCTCATTTGAAAATATCAAATATCTAATAGTTAAATTTTAACTAAACGCGGCGATTACGTCGCGTTACCTATAGCAAATAGAACTTCATAAAACTGAAAATTCAATATAAGTTTGACACTATGGTAGCACTCAATACTTCTCGGTTAAGGGGGAAAGAGAAAGAAAAAACCTTTAACCCTTTACCCCAAACCCAATTTCTAGTTAAAAATACTTCATCGAGAAGTATTGTGGTGAAACTTATTCTCAGCCATCCAAATATTTCAAAATAGAAATATCTAAAAATAGGGTAATTATGTATTTTTTAGTTTAGTTAAATAAAAATTAAAATTCTCCAAATCAATAATTAAATAGATTTGGAGAATAATAGTGTTCTAGTGTAAAAGAAGAGGTTAATTTCAGTAATGTAATTGAAGTATAACAATCAGTTGTGGAGATAAGGGGCAAATATAAGGTAGAAATCGGTTAGTTTTCTAAAGCTGCTTTAAGCGATAGCCTAGTCCATGAACTGTCTCAATAAAATCATCGGCAGCACCTACGTCTTTAAGTTTATACCGTAAACTTTTAATGTGAGACTTAACAGTTTCTTCGCTCGGAGGGTCATCAAGTGACCAAATGCGCTCAATAATTCCGGCTCGACTTAGCACCCGCCGACCGCTAGAAACCATTAGTTCTAAAAGAGCAAATTCTTTAGGTGTTAGATGTAAAGGCTGGTCAGCATAAGTGACTTCATAAGTGCTGGAATTTAAACGCAAACTACCCCAACCAAAATCTGAAGAAGATGTTGCGGCACTATTGCGGCGCAATAGGGCGCGAACACGAGCCATTAACTCTGGCATTTCAAAAGGTTTGACCATATAATCATCTGCCCCAGCATCCAAACCAGTAATTTTGTCACCAAGGGTATCGCGTGCTGTTAACATGAGTACAGGTATTGTGTTATTGCGCGATGAGCTGCGCCCTGATGTAGGCGATGGGCTATGCCCCACCATAGGCGATCGCAACCGTTGACAAAAACTTACACCATCTAACTTGGGCAAAGTAATATCTAGTACCACCAAATCATATTCCAACACTTTGATGCAATCCCATGCTTCCTCTCCATCTTGGGCTATATCTACCACATATTGACGGTCAGTTAGGGCTTCCATCAGCATCTCTGCTAGCTGAACATCATCTTCGACTACCAAAATACGCATTGTGATAATATTTCTATATTAAAAAATAGATAATACTATATTTTTTTAGAAAAATAACTTTCCAATCAGGTTTATTATAATAAAGTGAGTTAGACAGGGGAACAACTTTTATAAGTAAGAATCCCTAAATCTGACGATGACAAGGAGTAAATAAGATGTATTTTGTGATGTTCTTGAACAAAATTACTGAGTTATAAAGTGGAATCGCCTACATTTGTAAACAGTACTCTGATAGCACTAACAAGCAGTAAAACTCCAAATATTCTCGCCAATATCACATTAGATAATCCTGTTCCTATTTTAGCACCCAGCCATCCACCTAATACAAAACCCAAGCAGAGCAATCCTGCTATTTTAAAGTCTACATATCCTTGCTTGTAGTAAGTCCAAGCAGCCAAAATATCAATCGGAGGAACAAGCAAAGCTAATGTTGTACCCTGAGCTTGGTGTTGAGATAAGCCAAACAGAAAAATTAAGGCAGGCAGAATAATTATGCCGCCGCCAATTCCAGTTATTCCGCTTACTATTCCTGCAATTAGTCCCAAAATTAGACAAAGTAAAATGTTATCCATAGCTTTGAAAATCCTTGATTTGCTACAAAAGATTAAAATATTTACTTTCTCTAGGCTAGAAAAAATATTTGATAAAAATTTGTCATTGTTATGAATAAGCTATGACATTTTTATAAGAATTCGATATAAATGCATCTACCATATTAAAAATTAATAATCAATTATTTTTACCCTGTACTTAGTACTAAAAGCGTTTACATTCTTGATTATTTATTGTTAGATTATACCTTGAAAGCTTAGTTCAGACTCATACTCCAGCTTTAGTTTTTGAAAAGGCTAGTTTCTAAATAAAATTTCATTCCGACTGTCTACACCGATTTGAGGTAAAGAGTTCATCGCTAAGTGGGGAGTTAGGATACTAGGAACTACTTGAGGTAGTTGCAACTGTTTGATCAAATTTTGCAACAGTTTATCTTGCTCAGAACGGAAACCTGCTGGGTTTGTGCCACGGTTCAGAATTGCAAACCAGACCAAACCGCGATCGCGTGTAGGCATCACACCAGCTAAACTACTGACATCATGCAATGTCCCAGTTTTAATTACAGTCGCAACAGGAATATGTCTGCGGTGAATTGTCCCCCGATGATCCAACCCGGAAGTGAGAAATAAGTCAGCCAAATTCATCTGATGAGCGACTGCTTCCCGCTCTAGCGCCATGAACATTGCACAAATTGCTCTAGGGGAAATGCGATTTTCTGGGCCTAGTCCAGAACCATTGATTAATTGAATTTCTGACTGTGGTACTCCAGCAATATTAGCGGCTGTTGATTGGACTACACTAAACCCTCCCACTGACTCTGCTAGCATCTCTGCCATATCATTGTTACTGAAAACGTTCATCTCCTTGATAAGTTGTTGTAAAGGCAAAGACCGGTGACGCACTAACAAATTTTGTTGGGGAGTCGATTGTAAATCTACTTTAACAGTACCCGCAATTATGACTTGTGGTTTTGGTGTTCCCTTGGGCATAGTTGAGTAGTGGAAAATAACAGAGCGATTCCATTTAGCATAATTTAGTGCTTGTTTAAGCATTTGACCTGCCAAGAATGGATAACGCTGGAAATTCATGGCGAAGTTACCACTAATTACTAAATTACCCTTCACCTGTTTAATGCCCATTTGGTTGAGAGTATTACCAAGAGCGATCGCTTCTTCCCACACAAACATCGGATCGCCACCGCCAGTAATTATTAAATCGCCCTGCAAAACCCCATTTACTACCGGGCCAGTAGCGCTTACCAAAGTCTCAAATTGGTGGTCTGGCCCCCAGGTTTTGAAAGCAACTAATGAGGTAGCAATTTTGGTTAAAGAGGCAGCTGGCAGAGGTGTTGTACCTTGGTGATTAGCCATAAGCATTGGCCCCGACTGTATCCAAATCCCTTGGTTTTCTTTCAAATTCTGTGCTATCAGTTTTGATGTGATTAGCTCCTTGAGATATTCTTGCACTGTAGTGTTTCCAGATGGATTCGGATCTGAGGCAAGAACCAAGCTAGGACTAATTTGCCAAGCTAGTGCATCTAAAGCATCTAAATAATTGATTTGGATTCCAGCTTTTTGTAGCCACAGCGTTACTAAGCCTGAACCTAATAACTCAAGCATAATTTATTCCTCTCTAATATGGGATTACGTGATTTGCTATGCTAAATTCTTCCGTCTTATAATTCGACTAGTCAATTCTTATGAATCAGCCTCATCAATTCAATAAGATGCCAACAGTCAGAAACTTTTACTTAGATTTACTTCACCAGCTTTACTGCAAACTGTACTTAAGACTATAAAAAAGAGCATATTTGATCGAATGTAGAGAATATCTGTTAAGAAAACATCCACAAGATAACAGTCATCTGTGACATAGTTATGACCAAGTTATGACCAAGTTATGGCATAAATGTGACGTTCACAAAACTACTATATTTGGCTGGCTTTACAGTAGTTTAGCTGGTTAAATATCTGTTTAATCAATTTGATCAAAATTTAGCGGAATAGACTATAGACAATTTGTAATTTTGACAGTTTTTCAATGCTTATATATACAATATAATTAAAAAGTTTTATTGAATTAATAAGAAAAAATATTTGTTTTTATAAATGAAAAAATATAAAGTAAAACCAACTAACCAGTGTGAAACTAATTGGTGTATTAACCCATAAAACCAAATAGTGGAGAATAAACCTTGAATACTCTGGATTTTTCGCTATTAGTATGGTTTGGCTCCTTGAGCGCTGGATTTTTAGGAGCCTTGACAGGCTTGGGTGGTGGCGTAGTAATTGTTCCTTTTCTATCTGTAGTTTGTAGAGTGGATCTCCACTATGCTATTGGTGCTTCCTTAGTATCTGTAATTGCTACATCTAGTGGAGCAGCTTCTGCTTATGTAAAGGAAGGTTACACTAATATGCGGCTAGGCATGTTCCTAGAAATAGCAACAACCTTTGGCGCTGTAGCTGGAGCGGTTGTGGCAGCGAAGATTTCTACTGGAGCGATCGCTATTGTGTTTGGGATTGTTTTACTTTATAGTGCGTACCTATCTCGTAAACCCTACTCCGAAAACATCGATAATTTACCGCCAGATCCCCTGGCAACACGCTTGAAGCTAAATAGTACTTATCCAACTTCTACGGGAGAACAATCTTACAACGTGCGCGGTGTTCCCTTTGGATTTGGGCTAATGTTTATAGCTGGTGTACTTTCCGGCTTGCTAGGTATTGGTTCGGGAGCGCTCAAAGTGCTGGCAATGGATCAAATAATGCATATTCCATTCAAAGTTTCCACAACTACCAGCAATTTCATGATTGGAGTAACAGCAGCAGCTAGTGCAGGAATATATCTAAACCGAGGTTATATCGACCCCGGATTAGCAATGCCAGTGATGTTGGGAGTACTGTGTGGTGCTGTATTGGGGGCGCGAGTACTTGTCAGAGCCAGGGTACAACTTTTGCGAAATATTTTCAGTGGTGTGATTTTGGTACTGGCGCTGGAAATGATCTACAAAGGTCTAACTGGGAGGCTTTAAAATGGTTCTAAACAGACGTACTAAGTTTGAGCAGCGTTTTGAGCAATTTATTGGCAATCTGTTAAGAGTCGGGGTCATCCTTGCTAGCGTTCTGGTTCTAACGGGTGGAATTTTGTACTTAATTCGCCACGGGACTGAGGTTCCTAATTACCAGTTTTTTCGGGGAGAACCAGCAGAGTTTCGCACTCCAGCTGGGGTAAAAACATCAATATTATCAGGTCGTAACCGAGGCATTATTCAACTAGGATTACTGCTACTGATTGCTACTCCAGTTATGAGAGTGGTTTTTTCTCTGTTAGCCTTTGTTCGACTCAAAGATTATACCTATGTAATTGTGACTCTAATTGTACTGGCTGGGCTGATTTACAGTCTCATTGGATAAAATTCTTAGATAGGTCTAAGTTGGCTTAGTATTACTTATGTTACTCTTGTACAAAGAATACATACTCCTGTCTCTCTTATGACAAGCTGTTGGAGCCAAGGGAGCAGAAGGCGAAGGGTACAAGGAAAAAATAATAGTTAGTACAATACTTTCTTTAATAGCCTCAAGAGTTTATTAGAACAGTGTTAGAAGTTGAAAACTTGCATACATACCTTGAAATTACTATTTTGTCAATCATTCTTGTTTATCTTTTTGAAAAAAAATCAAAATAGCTCGTATTACTTTATTACTTTAGAGTTTAGATAGAATTACAAGTTTAAAAGCTTGTATAGTATCTAGCCTGATGAGACTACCAAATAAATTTGAATACTCACTTCTAGCGATGTTGGCATTGGTAGATTCCTACCAGAATGGCGATCCAATGCAAATTAAACAAATAGCAGAGCTAAAAGGTATACAAAATCGCTACTTAGAACAACTACTGGCAACATTAAGATGTCAAGGTTTAATTAATAGCATACGTGGCGCTAAGGGCGGCTACATCTTAGCACGTGACCCCCGAAAAATCACAGTTTTAGATGTTTTGACTGCCATAGAGAGAGTAGAGATTGATGCACCTGCCAACAATACAACTATTGAAACTATGGAATCGGGCATAGTGGAGGAAGTTTGGCAAGAAGCCTGTCAAGCAGCTAACTTCGTTTTCCAAAAGCATTCACTCCAAGACCTTTGGGAAAGACGGTCTAAACGTCAACAAAGAGAACTTATGTACTATATATAAAAAGGTAAATATTGTAACAATGTTTAACAATAATCTTTTTTCCGAACCTTTTGGTGAAACAACTGACGTGGAAATTTGGCTTAGTCGGGCTGGGCTAAAATTTGAAGACTTAGGTAATGATGTCACTAGTATAGCCATTCGTAAGCAATGGCGGGAATATCAAGCGGCAGTGCAAAGATGCTGTGCAACCTTCCATCAACCACCAGAACGTGTTCAACTGAGTGGCATTTATCAAAAGTTGAGAATACCTAGTAGTGAAGCAATGAGGTATAAAGTTCTTAATTAATTGGTGATCTAGCGATGCGGCACTTAAGCAGCAAGACAGTAGTAGCTTCTGGGTGAGGAGGGTAACTTCCTTGCTTACACTCAGATGTTGTTTGCGTCCATATATTTTTTTGATGCTATTATAGCCTACATCGATGGAAATCATCGTTGCTGCTTCCACTGGTTGACTATCAACTGCCGCTTCTGATGGACTAGAGCGTGTCATCAATTTAAGCAGATAACAGAAGCAGCTAAATAAATTGCACCATTTGGCTTATCCTAAGAATCCCTGATTCCAGTTTATCTAATTGATGACACGCCCTAGATATAATATGTGGCGCTCTAAATTATACTTTTTGGAGCCTGAAAGACTTGCTGTGAGGTTTTCATCTGGAAAAATTAAATCCTCTCAGCTTAGAACATTTTCAATTTGATTTCGGACGAGGAAAATTAGAAGGTGGCTGAAACTTTTCTACTGGTACATCCTTAAGTGCCTTCTGCATAAAATCACGCCAAATAGGAGCAACCATACCTCCGCCTGTCGCGTGGTTAGATAATTGTCGGTTGTTGTCCCTTCCTACCCAGATGGCAGTCGTTAACTGCGGTACAGTACCAATAAACCAAATGTCCTTCTCTGAGGAGGTTGTACCCGTCTTTCCCGCAACTGGACGACCTATATCTGCACCTCTACCAGTTCCTTCTTTAATTACCGTTTGCATCACGTCTAAAGTTGCTGCTGATGCCCAAGGGTTAAGCACTAACTGAGGTTTAGGAGTATTATCTATTAACACATTACCACTACCGTCAGTAACACGGGCAATAATCGTTGCAGGCGATCGCCAGCCGTAATTAGCAATAGTTGCATAAGCACTAGCCATTTCTAACGGTGTCACACCGATTGCACCTAGCGGTAAAGAACTCACAGGTAACATTGGACTCATAATTCCCAAAGTACGGCAAGTTTCAATAACTTTATTCATACCCACAGCTTTGCCAATCTTGATTGCAGGAATATTACGAGACAGAGCCAGAGCAGTGCGAACTGGTATTGCTCCCATAAAGCTATTATCGTAGTTTCGGGGAGAATACCAACCATTACCGTCACGGTAACTAACTGGAGTATCTAGAATTGTTGTACGTGGTGTAAATTTACCACTAGCAAAAGCAGTATAGTAAACAAACGGTTTAAAAGAAGATCCTGGCTGACGGTGGGCTTGAGTTGCTCGATTAAATTCGCTAGTTTTTGAATCTACGCCACCCACTAATGCTTTAACAAAATGTGTGCGAGGATCAATTGCCACTAGAGCCATTTGGTTATTATTTAATCCCTGACGTTCAAGGGTTCGATGCCACTTCTTAATAGTTTTTTCTGCCATCATTTGGAAGCTAGTATCAACTGTGGTTTGTACATGCATTCCGCCTTTCAGCAATGTTTCACGCCCAAACTTTTTAATTAATTCCTGAGCTACTGTGTTGGTAACGTAGGGCAAAGCGCTACCTTGAAATGACCTAATTTCACCAAGTTTAATTTTTTGTTTGAGGGCATCATTATACTCTTGTTGGCTAATCCAATTCAGTTCTAACATTCGCCCCAATACTTCTTTTTGTTTTTGTTTTGCCAACTTCATGCTGACAAACGGGCTAAATTCTTCTGGAGCTTGAATCAAACCGGACATCATTGCTGATTCGCCCAAAGTCAAATTTTGTGCTGATTTTTTAAAGTAGGTGCGTGCTGCTGTTTGAACACCATAGTTATTGTGACCCCAGTAAACTTGATTGAGGTACATTTCTAATATTTCATCTTTACTAAGAACTTGCTCTAAGCGAATTGCTAATACTGCTTCTGCTATTTTTCGGGTAAAAGCACGTTTTTGAGATAAGAAAATATTTTTCACCAACTGCATGGTGATTGTAGAACCACCCTCTCGGACTTCTCCAGATGCAAAATTGACTAATGCAGCACGTCCAATACCACCGGGATTAATACCATGATGCTCATAAAAGCGACTATCTTCACTAGCTAATACTGCCCGTTTTAAATTTGGGGATATTTGATCTAAAGGCACTACTTGGCGATTAGCTTCCCCGTGTATACGCGCTAAAAGCTTGCCTTTAATATCATAAATATAAGTTGTTTCTGAGGGTATAAAGCTTCGTAGTTGTCTAACATCTGGCAGATCGCGGAAACTAATGGCTAAACCAACTAACCCTCCAGCTAATATAGAACTTGATAGCATCGTAATTGATAGGAGTGTGCCACCAGTTACTTGACCGACTTTTTTCAAAAACTCAGAAATAGGTAAAGTCTGAACTTGTGATTGTTTCTCTACAAAAGTTTTAAAGGATGACACGGCAATTTGATTTCCTCAATTATTAAATTTTGGTTTTACCTATATAAATATAAAGAAAATAAAATTTCTCCAAATAAACATTTAAATTTATTTGAAGAAAAGTTAGTGTGATGCATAATTGCATAAGGAGTTATTTTAAATAGCATTTTAACAAATAGCTGTGGAGATAAAGGGCAAAAATCGGGTAAAAATCGGTTAGTAAGAAAAATAATTTTGAACTAAGCTTTTATTGGAAAAATCTTTACTTTGATGTAAGGTCTTGGATAAGATATGGACTCTGAACCATTAATTGATTTTTTCTATGAAATGGTCGCTGGAAAGGAAATGGATAACCTCTGGCTTTGGCTTGAGCTTATTATTAATGGGTGTAGCTAGTATGATTTCTTACCAGAACGCTACTCAGTTAATTACAAGTAGCAATCAAGTGAAGGACACACATGAGGTAATGAAAAATGTTATTGACATCTTCGCTACACTAACCGATGCAGAAGCCGGACGCAGGGGTTATATTCTTTATAGAGAGCAATCAGAACTCAAACGTTACTATCAGGCAATGCAAAGCCTGGATGCCAAAGTCAAAAAGTTGCAGCAACAACTTGCTGATGACTCTTATCAACAGCAGCAAATAACGAAGCTGAAATTCCTAATTGCTCAAAGAGTTCAATTATCTAAACAGTCGATTAACCTCAAAGAAGTAGGTAAATCAAGCTTTGCTATTCAAGCACCTCTACTTACTCAAAGTAACCAAAACCGTAATCAAATCCGCGAAACGCTTACCCAAATGCAAGCTAGGGAGGAACAGTTACTGCAAATCTCAGTCAGACATTCCCAAGAGAATATCCGTAACCGGATGTTGATTGAATTCCTCGGTACTTTCTTGAGTTTTGCCATTTTATTAGGAGTTTATGCGTTACTTTATCAACAATTAGTGAAGCGCCAAGAAGCAGAAGCTATTCAACAAACTTTAGCTCAAGAAAAAGAACTTAGCGAATTGAAGTTACGCTTTTTTTCAATGGTATCCCATGAATTTCGTACACCATTGAGTATTATATTAGGGTCGGCTCAACTATTGGCTCAAAGTAATCAGCAGTGGACGGAAGAGAAGAAACTTAAAAATCTGTATCGCATTCAATCTTCAGCTAGGTCAATGAACCAGTTACTAACCGATATTTTAACTTTGACTAGGGCAGAAGCTGGGAAATTAGAATTTCATCCAGAACTGATAGATTTGGAAGCATTTTGCATTAATTTGATCGAAGACCTCCAATTTTCTAATCAACAACATCATACTATTAAATTTATCAGTCAAGGTAACTGTACTCATGCCAAATTAGACGAAAATATACTTTATTCTGTTCTGAGTAACTTACTCTCAAATGCAATTAAATATTCACCTCCAGAGGGAAGTATTTTCTTAATTCTTAGTTGTGAATCATCCGCAATATTTTTCCAAGTTAAAGATAATGGGATAGGAATTCCTGGCGAATTTAAAGAGCATTTATTTGAGCCTTTTCATCGTGCTAATAATGTAGGCAAGATTGTTGGCAGTGGACTAGGACTTGCTGTGGTGAAAAAGTGTTTAGAAATACATCATGGAGAAATTTATGTAGATAGCGAAGTAGGAGGTGGAACAAGTTTTACGATAAAATTTTCCCAACAAGGAACAGTAATAATCAAGAGTAAATTAAGCAGTCATGATTAAACTTAAACCTTCTTGGTGATAAGGTTTTCATCCTTACTATTTAACAAATTAATTTCGAGAGGAAGATGTTACAAATATATCTGTTAATACAAAATATTATTATAAATAACTCCCGATAATTGAGAATAAACAATGCCACACGTATTACTTGTAGATGATGAAGCGGCTCTTTGCGACAGTCTCAGCTATACACTACAAAAAGAAGGTTACACGGTAACTACAGCCGCCGATGGACATAGTGCAATCAAACAGTTTCACAAACAAGTACCAGATATAATTTTGCTTGACTTGATGTTACCAGTAGTTGACGGTATGGAAGTTTGCTGGCGGATTCGGGCATTTTCCAATGTACCTATTGTGATGCTCACAGCTAAAGATGAGGATATTGATAAAATTTGGGGGTTAGAAGCAGGTGCAGATGATTATATTACTAAGCCTTTTAACACCCGCGAACTACTAGCACGTATCAAAGCAGTATTGCGTCGTCGTTCTGGGGAGCAGCCTTCATGAGAGGCTGGATACCTGGGATTAAATTAAATACAATTTATGCCAAGTTGTTAGGCACATACCTGATGCTAACAGCTTTTGGAACGTCACTGATGGCAGGTTATATCCTTTGGTCGTTCCATGATTATTTTATGCGATCGCGGCAAGTAGATTTGGATAACTGGACGAGTGCATTAAGCGAAAGTGTTGCAGATGCACTAGAAGAAAAAGATATTAAACAGGTAAATTTACTGGTGCAACGGTATGGCGCACCACAAACTGTAACACTACGTGTTTTTAGTCAACAAGGCAGTTTATTAGCCACTTCTGACCCAAAGTTAGACAGCCAAGTTAAGGATTGGTTTCAGGTTCCGGGAATACGGGAAGCTCTACAAAATCATGTAAAACAAGGAATCGCCAAAGGCGTTTTATCAAACGACGATCGCCTCTATATTACCAGACCTATTGAGCGTAACGGTCAATTGTTGGGCATAATCCGAATGTCTATGACTTTGGAGCAGCTTCAGCAACAGTTTGCTACGGTAATTTGGAGTATTTTGGGAACCCTAGCAATAACAATTCTACTATGTGCATTAATTAGCAGTCGGTTTGCTCGCAGTCTTTCAAAACCAATTGAGATTATGCAGAATTTTGCTATTCGCTTGGGTGGCGGTCATTTTGGCGATAAGTTGACCATCCATGAGAACAATGAGTTAGATCAATTGGCAACTGAACTCAACCGGATGAGTGAGCGGTTAGCTTCCTTAGACAAAGAGCGACGGGTGTTTTTAGCCAATGTCTCCCATGAACTGCGTACCCCTATCAGTAACGTTCAGGTGACAGTAGACGCACTCAAAGCTGGAGCATCTGAAGAACCAGAATTACGCGATCGCTTTTTTCAAACTATCGAAAGCGAAATCAAGCGTTTATCACGATTGATTCATGACTTGCTGGATTTAGGACGTTTGGAAGCAGGAGTTACTGAACTAGAAAAGCAAGCTATTTCGCTGGATGGATTGATTAACCGTGCTGTTAATGCATTAGAACCGCGAATGCGAACTCTGAGAATTTCTACACAGGTGAACGTGGGAAATCTAATAATTCAGGGCGATCCAGAGCGACTATTACAAGCGATCCTTAATTTGTTGGATAATGCGATTAAGCACTCACCAGCCAATTCTCAAGTATCTATTTCTGGATACAGCCAAGGCAAACAAGCTATTATTCAAATTCAAGACCAGGGAAAAGGCATAAAAGACGGTGATTTACCCAGAATATTTGAGCAATTTTATACAACAGACCCCGCACGCAAAGGTAGTGGCAATGGTCTGGGGTTAGCAATTTCTAAGCGGATTATTGAAGCTCATCAAGGCAGTATTATCGCCAGCAGCACACCAAATCAAGGGGCAACTTTTATTATATACTTGCCGATAATTCGTAATTCGTAATGACGCTCCTGCGTCGCTAACGCTGTGCTAACGTAATTCGTAATTCGTCATTTGTAATACTCTACGGGTAGGGTTGCGCCTATATAATTAACGCCGTGTGGGACTTTATCTCAGACCTAACCCCCAACCCCTTCCCTACTAGCGTTGGCGAGCAAGAATCAAAGCCTCTCGACCTTTCGGGGAGAGGAATGGAAGTGGGGTTTCAAGAATAAGTCGCACATCGCGTTAATTAAGTTTTGACCATGATAACCGTACAATTACTCTTGCGAGAAATATTCTCGGCAATATTTCCTTGAATCGCTTGTTGCAGTAGACTTTCACGGCTAGCTCCCAAGACAATCACATCACTGTTGTCAAGTTTTGCACAATTAAGAACAGCATCAGAAACAGAACTGGCACGAACTGGAGTAGCCATCACTTTACCGCTAACTCGGCGTTGCAGAAAGCGAACAGATTTATCTAATAATGTTGTGTCAGGAATCGAGTTAGTCGGCTGGAAAACCTGACATAGCTTGATTTGTGGTGATGTACTTAAAGAAGCAAGAGCTGGTAATAACTTAATTGCTTGGCTGGAGTTAGGGCCGCCTGCCATTGGCAACAACCAACGGTCAAAGGATCTTTTATCATCTAATTTAGCCAAGATAACATCACAACCTGCCTGTCTAATTATGGTATCCACCACTCGGCTAAAAACTCTACCAGGAGTTGATGTACTGCCTTTCCATCCCATCAGCACCAAATCAATATGTCGTTCTTTGACAGTCTCCAAAATTGCCCCAGCAACATTATGGGCAACTCGGATCTGGGTGTGAACGGGAATCCGCGAATTCTCTCCTAAAAGTATTGCCCGTTGCAAAAGTTGAAGACTTTTGCTGATTTGTACTGGTGTTTCCGATGGGATGCGGCTAGACGGAACGATAATCACTTGTAGGCATTCTATTTCGTAATTGCGATCTTTGGCGATCGCAACTGCCATTTCCAATAAAGTCTCGGCTGTCTGAGGATGTGAAAGTGGTACTAGTAACCGTCCTTTACCTGTA
>NZ_JBWQXL010000034.1:0-66367 GCF_056620565.1 Nostoc sp. LEGE 12454 | reverse complement strand
ACAAATCGCCATAATGGCTTCAACACCTCCCATTTTGGGCATTCGTAAATCCATTAGTGTGACATCAGGTTGGTATTCTCGAAACGCGTCGATCGCTTGTTGCCCATCTTCAGCTTGAGCGATCGCTATCATTTCTGGATCGCGGTTAATAATGGTTGCTAGACCCTTTCTGACTATGGCATGGTCATCAACAATTAGCACCCTAATCTTAGTGGATTGGCTCATTGTAATTCTCACTCTCGATTGATAGTGACAATAATTTCTGTTCCTTGACCGGGTTGGCTTTGAATCGTTAGTTGTGCGCCAATACGCTCTGCTCGTTCACTCATTCCTAATAAGCCAAACCCACCGCTCAAAGGAATGCTACCCACTCCAAAGCCCCTGCCATTGTCTTTAATCTGTAAGATACACTGTGTCTCGTTGTACACTAACTCAACCCGAGTTTCGCCAGCACAAGCGTATTTAATCGCATTGGTTAATGCTTCCTGCCCAATTCTGAGTAAGTTATTCTCCACTTCGGTTGGTAAGGAATAGGCTGTACCCTGAGTTTCGCAAATCAGAGCCGTGTCGGTCGTCGAGCGCATTTGAGCCACAATACGATGCAGGGCACTCTCTAAATTACCTTCTTCTAGTAGCTGCGGACGGAGTGCTGATACAGATCGCCGTGCCCCTGCTAGCCCAGAGCGTGCTAGTTCCTCAATCATTTCCAGATGTACTTGGGTTGCTTCTGGGTCGTCCGTCAGCACTTGTGTTGCTGCTCCAACCTGGAGCAAAATACCTGTGAAGGATTGAGCCAGTGTATCATGAATTTCTCGCGCCATCCGGTTGCGTTCTTCCAGAATGGAGGCTTGCTGGGCGCGTTTGCGTTCGCGCAGTGCAGCGTTTCGCTGTTCGCTAATGTCAAGAATTATTCCTAGCATCCGCACAGGCTGTCCATCGGTGTCATAAATTCCTCGACCTCTACCTACCAGCCAATGAATACTGCCATCTGGATGAATGACTCGATATTCAGCTTCAAAATCAGTATGAGTTTCTAGAGCTGTTGTAATAGCTTGCTCAACCCGATGAATGTCTTCTGGATAAACACGATCGCGCCATGCCTGATAGCTGCTCTCAACCTCACCGGGAACTAACCCCAGCAATCGAGCATGATTGTCGTTCCAATCTACTGTGTTCTCCGTGATATTCCAGTTCCAACTACCGATGTACGTGAAGTCCATCGTCAGCCTGCGTTGCTCTTCACTCTGTCGCAAGGCATTCTCCACTCGTTGGCGCTCTCCAATCTCCTGCAAAAGGAGCAAAGTCCGCTCAGTGATTTGCTGTTCTAACGTTTGGTTGTAGTCAGCTAAGAGTTTCTCTGCTTGTTTGCGCTCAGTGATATCTTGAAAGGCTGCGATCGCATAAACTACATTGCCCTGTTCGTCAAAGACGGGAGTGCCCCACACCTCAACAGGGATCGTTTGGTTATTTTGGCGAATTTCTACGTCATCAATCGTAGTGCGTTCGCCGCTCAACGCCTGGATGATTGGCATTTTTTCAGTAGGGTAGATTTGATCCGTTCCCGTCACATAAAATTGATAAGCCTCTGCGATTTGATCCGGCGGTACGGCAGGATCAATACCTTTGCCCATGAGATGAATGCCCCGTTGATTGGCATAGTAAGGGCAACCCGTCGCATCAATGGCGGCAATTCCTACGGGAATCGCTTCTAAAAATTGAGCCATCTGACTTTCGCTAGCGCGAAGCTTTGAATAGAGCTTGGCATTTTCGATCGCGATCGCTGCCTGAGTAGATAGAAGATTCAGAAGTTGCGATCGATTAGGGGTAAATGCTCCAGTTGCCAACTGATTTTCTAGATATAACACGCCGACAAGCTTGCTTTGATTTACCAGTGGCAAACAGAGCAGTGATTGAATTTGGTTGTGCTGAATGTATGGTTCATTGGTAAAATGACCTTCACGAGTTGCATCATTTAATATGACAGATTCATGAGTACGGATAACATAATTAATAATTGATTCAGGTAGATGATTTGCAGTTGGGAGAGATTGCAGCACTTGCGTAGCACAGACCTTCTCACCGTCATTGAGTTCACAAGAAGCTTCGATCAACCATTTTCCTGAGTTTTCCAAAATCAAAAATCCTGTTTGTGCGCCAGCATTTTCGATTAATATCTTCATCAAGGAACTGAGTAACTTATCCAGTTCAATTTCACTCGAAATTGCAAGGGAAGCTTTCATCACCGCCGCTAAATCGAAAGCGATGGATGAGGGATTATAGGTGGTGACAGAAGTTTTGTGGATTGGCGTGTGAGCTACGCTGGAAGACTGGGGAAAGAACTGTGGATAGCGAGTTTCTAAATCTTTGACCTTCGCAATCGCTCCCCAGCGTTCATAACAGTAGCGAGCTTCTTTCATATAGGTTTGGGCAAACTTTTCTCTGCCACGAGACAGGTAAAATTTGGCAGCTAATTCGTATGCTAATGCTTCTTCTTGCAAATACTCATTGTCTCTAGCTCCTTGAATTGCTTGTTCGTAGAACTCTTCTGCCTCAAGTAACCGATCCAAAACTCGTGCAATCTCTGCTTCCACCAAATTATATTTGTGCAAATAATTCATTGGCGCATAAGCTGCCCATTGCTTCATTTGCTCCTGGCTAATCGCAACGTTTTTGAGGATTTCCGACTGCGCTTGAGCGCTGCTTCCAGGAAATATTGCGAGTCTTGCCAGAGACCTATAGAAGTAATACAAAGGAACGAGGGGTGTTGCAATGACGCGGATCGCATGACTTTCCGCTATGGCTGCGTTCTTAGATGCCTGAGCATACTCAGAAAATAGATAGCATAGAATAAGTTTGTTGAGATGTGCCAAAAAGAGTATAACTGCATCTATTTCATGGTGTGAGAGTCTATAATCTTCATTGTACGATTCGCCAACGAGGCGGGATGGATTGACCGAATATCCCATCAAATTTAAGACAGACTGCTGAAATATTTGAATCCAAGTGAGTGATGTTATCTGTTTAACTTTATGGATTGCTTCACAGTATTTTGCCATCTCGTGTTCAACCTCCACAAGTTCCTTTCCAACGATAAAGAGTTGGAGGCAGTAAGTGAAAGCGCAATAGGCAGCGAACTCTAAATCTCCAGTTTCCAGCCCACTTTGATAAGCTTCCAGGAATGGCTTCGATGTTTCCCTAATATGCTCTTTCCAATGGATGATGAAATTAGTCACTATAAACAATGTTCTAGCTTTAAGTGAATGGATTTTCAGATGGGGTAACAGCTTTAATGCAAGTTGCCCGAACTCATAGCCAGCTTCAATGTTTCCGACCATCCCACAAAGACTTAACCCCAAGTTGGCGTATGCAAAGGGAGACACAAACATATTGCCATACTGGATTGACAAGTTAACCTGTTTAAACACAAGTAAAGACACCAAATCAGGAGCCGCATGATGGGCAGCAAGCGTTATTCTTGAGAGGATTTGCATTGCTGCTAGCTTTTCTGGTTTAGCCATTTCTGGCAATTGGATCAAGTCTTGGATCGGTTTATTGTCAACGTGGGATATGATTGTGTCTAGCTCAAGCTGAATGTCTGACTGAGTTGGCGTTTCAGGAAAACTGATTCCCAGTTGCTGCAAAACTTGCAATCCAGTATTTATTGCTTTTAATAGGTGGTTCTGCGCGATGTCGGTTTGAATTTTGACTTCGTAAACTTTTACGATGTCGAAAATGGTTTTGGCTTCTTGTAGAACGATCGCCACCCAGGATTCTACCTGTTCAAACTCGCCACATAAATACGCGACTTCTGTTGTTTCTACATATAGCTCTAAGGTTAAGTCATAGTTTGTTTGCCAGCTAGAAGCTGCTAGGCAAACTCTTGCTGTGGCTAAATATTTTTTCGCCATACTATAAGCGATCGCAGCTTTTGCTTTCTGTCCGGCGATTAAATTTAATCTAGCAATTTCATTGCGTTCTAGTTGATCTGTGACAAGCTCAATTCCATGATTAAGATGATCGACAATTTCAAACAGTCGGTCTGATAGTCTCTCTGGCAAAATTTTTCCGAGGAGATTGCGACCAATTTGTAAATGAACAATTTGTTTTTGTGACTCATCGATTAAGGTGTATGAGGCTTGCTGCACGCGATCGTGCAAAAACTTATACTCTTGAATTAACAAGTTTTCATCTAATTCAGATAGTGGTTGAATTAATCCAACTTGTATGGCTGTTAGTAAATCTTGAAAAATCTTTTCAGGTGGTTGTTCGCAAACAATTGATAGAGTATCTAAATTAAATTCAGCGCCGACGCAAGCAGCTAACCGAAGAATTTGCTGTGTATTTTCTGGCAGTTTCTTCAACTTGTTCAGCATCAACTCCACCACATTATCGGTAATATTCTGGGCTTGAATATCAGTTATGTTCCATTGCCAGCATAAGTGTTCAGCATCAAATGTCAGCAGATTCTCGCTATACAGCATTCTCAAAAATTCATTGACAAAGAACGGATTGCCCTCAGTTTTACGCAAAACTAACTCAGCTAAGGGACGAACGATGTCTGCATTCCGATACAGCGTCTCGGCAATCAACTGATTCAACGGCTGAAGCGTTAAGGGTGCTAAGATAATTTCCTGAAGTACTGCCCCTTGTTTTCGCAGTCTCTCTAGCATTAATGCTAATGGATGCGTTGGATTTACTTCATTATCTCGATAAGCTCCAATTAAAAATAATGATTGGGCTTGCTCATCCAGCAGCATCAACTCAATTAAATTTAGCGTTGCTGAGTCTATCCATTGCAAATCATCTAAGAAGATCGCCAGGGGATGTGATTCTGAACAAAACACCCGCACAAACTGCCCAAAGATTCGATGAAAGCGATTTTGAGCTTCAGTTGCTCCCACGGATGGTAAAGGCGACTGCTTGCCGATAATTAATTCAACTTCTGGGATGATGTCAATGATGATTTGTGCGTTGTTTCCCAAAGCTGTAAGTAAGAGCGATCGCCACTGTTGCACTTGTTCGTCTGGTTCACTGAGTAGTTGCTGCACCAATTTTTGCAGAGCATCTGCGATCGCACTGTAGGGAATATTGCGCTGAAATTGATCGAATTTACCAGAGATAAAATAGCCGCGTTTTTGGGTAATTGGTTTATAGATTTCTTGGACTAACGCAGATTTACCAATGCCAGCATAGCCAGATACCAACATCATTTCGACTTGGAATTTTGGTTTGCCTCTTTGTTCGCTTTGTGAAGTTGTTTCTGAATTGTTTGGTAAAGCAGCAACAGGATTTGACTCTGGACATGCTACGCGAACAAACGCCGCCAGTAACATTGCAACTTCCTGATCCCGTCCATACAGTTTTTGGGGAATTTGAAAGCGATCCGAAACGTCTTGAAGCGCCAGTTTAATGCTAGAGATTTGACCGATTTCTTTTAATTGTTTAGCACAGATTTCTAAATCCGCTTTGATGCCCCAGGCACTTTGATAGCGATTTTCAGCATTTTTAGCCATCAGTTTGAGAATGATATCTGAAACTGGCTTGGGAATCGTTGTATTTATTTCATGAGGCCCAATAGGCGATTTGGCAATATGACAATGGACTAGCTCCAGCACGTCTGTGGTGGGAAATGGTAGTTGTCCGGTGAGCAGTTCGTAAAATGTCACGCCAAGGGAGTAGAAATCAGTGCGGTAATCGAGTAAACGGTTCATCCGCCCTGTTTGTTCTGGAGACAGATAGGCGAGTGTCCCTTCTAAAACATGAGGACTTTTGAAAGTCGGATTCGTGCGGTTAAATTGGGTGGCAATTCCAAAGTCAATAATTTTGATAACGCCAGTATCTAAATTGAGAACTATGTTTCCAGGGTTGATATCTTTATGGATGACATTGGCTGCATGGATTTTGCCTAGAATATCGCTGAGGGCGATCGCAAGACTTAAAAATTGGGATAAAGGCATGGGGCAGAAGATATCTGGGCGCTTGTGCATCCATTGTTCTAGGGACTCTCCCCCAAAATCTTCTAAGAGAATCACCAGAGTGCGTTGATAGTCTTGCTGACTGTATGCCTTGACAACTCCTTCCACTGTAAGGGAACGGGTAATTTTATATTCCTGTCTGTAGCGGGTTAGTTCAACAGGTGAGGGATAATCAAGCTTTAGCATTTTTACGGCGATCGCTACTCCATCGTCTCTGATGCCCCGGTACACGAGAGAATTAGAACTTTCGTATATTTTGTTTTGGATAACAATACCAGGTAGAGCAATCATAGAGCAACTCTTGAGAGGATAATCTGGCATACCTCAAACTATACAGCAATTCTCATTCCGGAAATAATTACTTACTGTTTGTTAATCGAGAAGAAATTTGATGAAATAAGAGATTTAAACTATGATTTCCAACTCCAAAACACCCAATATTTTCTCCTCCAAAGTTGTCAAATAAGCACGGTTCAGCTTCCCCAACGACTCCAAAAACTTCTGCACCGACTCCTCCAGCCCACTCGAATACACCCGATTGATGCGATCGCGGCAATAATCCTCAAACGTGCGGTGACTTGAACGGTAAAGTCGGCGATCGCGTAATTCTGCCAGTCCCTTTCCCGCTTCAAAAAACGCCCGTTCCACCTTCCTCTCCAGGACTAGGCGATCGCTTTGCTCTTGCTCGGTTAACTCTGGAATTTTAACAGCACTAACTGTAATTGTTGCTGAAGGGGAATCTACTTGCTGGGAGATATCCTCGCAGAGTTAGCTGCTGAAGTTGAATCGGTAGATGCGAGAGAAGTGGCTTTTTTGCGTTTAGAAGGTGGTTTAGGCATTTTTAGCTCAGTGGCATTTGCTCAAACTCAATTGCAGATAGATTTTCACTGTTATGAGTAGTTGCGTAGGGGCGTTCGCGCAGCGTCTTGAAGAGAAGCGATCGCCTTTTGTAATTAACCTTGCAATCAAGCGATCTATTTGAAAGTAGCCAATTGATAGAACCGTAAAAAATATCGCTGCCTATAAAAGAAGGTTCGATATTGAAGAAATGTTCCGTGACTTTAAGAAAATAATTAGGATTTACGCATCATACACATGTACTATACTAAGTTTAGACTTTTGATCTGTGTTTAACACCCAAAAAAGTTGCAGTCAGCACCGGAAATGTATATATTGACTGTTTGTTATATTTTGTGCCTAAAATTATTGTCATTGATGTGCTGAAAGTCGTTTTCATGTTTACAGATGGCAGTTTATCTCTGGTTTCTTTATTGAAACCGCGGGGATAGTCTGTATACTCATCGAGTATCTTGTTTTTTATTTCAAGAGTTGATATATCCGATTTGCGAAGTGAGATAGCAATACTACCTCAACGGTCTGGAAAAAGCGGGTTTTAACATCCAGGTATCCGCAGAAGCAGTACCGATCGCGGGTGAGCGTAAATTAGAAGTCAAAACGGAAGAAAAAAGCATGACCCGCACTGAATTCCGCAATGGCAGGTTTCATGCAACAAAGCCTATGAAGAAGAAAACCTGTTTTGGATGCTCAAGTATCGGAGCTTATATGCCAAAGTTGTTGGTATTTAGCGCCTACGTTGCGATCGCTGTTTCGGCTTTCTCGCTGTCTGGCTGTGTACGCGAGAAAACAAAAAAAATTGTCGGATTTTCGCAAACGGAGAACATTGGGCCGTGGCGCATTGCCGAAACGAACAGCATTAAGGAGGAGGCCGCCAAGCGTAAGAAAACTTATGATTTTCTGATGACAGATGCTCAGGGACAGACATCAAAGCAATTTTCTGATATTGAGGATCTGATCGCGCGACAAGTTGATGTGATATTTCTTGCGCCACGCGAGTATGAAGGACTCACACCCGCACTCGAAGCAGCGAGAGCGGCAAAAATACCGGTTTTTCTCATCGACCGTGAAGCGGCGGGAAGACCAGGCGAACATTTCGTCAGCTTTCTGGGGTCGGATTTTATCGCCCAAGGCCGCCGCGTTGGTGAATGGCTGGCTAAGGCAAGCAATGGCAAGGCATCCATCGTGGAACTCACTGGAACAGCAGGTTCATCGGTTGCAATCGATCGGGCTAAGGGGTTCCGTAATGCGATCGCCAGTTATCCCAACATGAAAATTATCGCCACGCAGACGGCGGATTTTTCCAGGGCTGCGGCCCAGCGTGTAATGGAAAACATCATTCAGGCTAAAGGTTCCGATATTACCGCAGTGTATGCTCACAACGACGAAATGGCATTGGGTGCGATCCAGGCTCTCAAATCCGCAGGTATGAAGCCTGGTAAGGATGTGATAGTCGGTTCAATCGATGGTCAGAAAGCCGCGCTTGAGGCGATTATCCGCGGTGAGCTTGGTGTTAGTGTCGAGTCGAACCCGCGTTTTGGCCCACTTGTTTTTGCCACGATGGAAGAGTATTTTGCTGGCAAGAAAATTCCTCCTCGGATTATTCTCAAGGACAGACTATTCGACGTGACCAACGCCAAGGATTTCGTAGATGAAGCATACTAATACCAATTCGTAATTGCTTTGGGCTAAGGTGTACACACAAGTCTTTTAGAATTACTCCGTAACGTAAAGTAAGTTAATTTTTACAGGTCGATGCAACAAAGGTACAGGTCGGAATGGCACTAAGAAAAGGGAAAATCGTTGAGGCAGCAGGGGTGCAGAGGAGCGGAGGAGCAGGGGAGAAAGGAGAAATTTTAGGCATTGCGTTCAGATATTTAGAAATTCCCCCCTGCCCCTCTGCAATCCCTACGCCGCTTACCTTTCAGCTTAACTTATTGCCATTCGGTACAGATCGATGCAACAAAGGTACAGGTCGATGCATCAAAGGTGCAGGTCGATGCAACAAAGGTACAGGTTGATGCATCAAAGGTACAAGTCGATGCATCAAAGGTGCAGGTCGATGCATCAAAGGTACAAGTCGATGCATCAAAGGTGCAGGTCGATGCATCAAAGGTGCAGGTTAAGAGACTTGTGTGTACACCGTAGGATGCTTTGGGAGGACGGTCTACTACTGTTTCTAAGATACAAAGTTGGGTTGAACTTTAGTGAAACCCAACATTTCCAGGGCTACACATTTTTATTTTTTAGCGTTAACCGAGCAGTATTGGTTCTCACCCTAAAATAGAAAAAAGATAACCTGGAACTATCCTGAGCTTCCACGATGGACAAAAAACATTACTATAGTGCGAAGTGAAGGATCTCCACTATCGGCAATTAAGACAAAAACTAGGTAAAGCCGATGAATCAGGCGACTAGAAATGTCCTGTGCATGACGGGTATAAAAAAAAGTTTTTCTGGTGTGCCAGCGCTCTGGGATGTGGATTTTGAACTGAAGGCAGGCGAGATTCATGCACTGGTCGGAGAGAATGGCGCTGGCAAATCGACGCTCATCAAGATTATGACGGGGGCTTATCGACGGGACTCAGGTGTTATGGAGTACGACCAGAAAACCGTTGCATTCCAGAACCCGACCGAAGCGCAGGCGGCAGGCATTGTAGCTGTCTACCAAGAGATCCAGCTTGTAGATTTCCGAACAGTTGCCGAGAATATTTTTCTTGGCAGGGAGCCGCATCGCTTCGGCATTATTGATAGACGGGCGATGAACGCTAGGGCGACTGATATCCTCAAGCGCTTGGGGTTGCATATCGACCCGCATTCAGTGGTTGGTTCGCTGAATATTGCCCATCGCCAGATGGTGGCGATCGCTCGCGCTATCTCCTTTGGTGCGCGAGTACTTATCCTCGATGAACCCACGAGTTCGCTGACGGAAACTGAAGTTTCTGTTCTTTTTGATGTCATGCGGCGGCTAAAGTCGGAAGGGACATCCATCGTCTACGTCAGCCACCGTTTTGAAGAACTTTACGCCGTGTGCGATCGCGTGACGGTACTCCGTGATGGGCGCAACATTGTAACGCGATCGCTCTCCACGCTGACTCGTTTGGAACTCGTTTGTTTTATGCTAGGTCGTAAGCCAGAAGAGGTGAGCCAAGGAGTCACGGCGTTTGCAGGACAGTCGCAAAACACGTTAGATCGGCCAGTGCTACTCCAGGCGGAAGCTCTCAAATATAAAAAACGACTCAATGGTGTTTCCATTGAAATGCGGCGTGGCGAAATCGTTGGGATTGCGGGTTTGCTCGGCTCTGGTCGCAGTGAAACAGTGCGTGCCTTGTTCGGGGCTGAACCACTTGAGGGGGGAACCGTTAAACTCGAAGGTAGTCTTTTATCGCTGCGCGATCCTCATGATGCGATCGACGCTGGGATAGCTTTCCTTTCAGAGGATCGCAAGGCGGACGGCATCATCCCTGAGCTTTCGGTACGCGAAAACCTCACGCTTGCTGCACTACCAAATCTTACGCAATGGGGCATCGTTTCCAGAAAACGACAGAGCGAGCTTGTAGAGCGTTTCATGCAGCGTCTTGACATCAAGGCAGCCAGCGCCGAGCAGAAGATCCACGAACTATCGGGCGGCAATCAGCAGAAGGTGCTTCTGGCGCGATGGCTGTGCAAGAATACAAAACTTCTTCTCCTTGATGAGCCAACTCGCGGGATCGATGTTGGTGCAAAGCGGGAGATCCAGCAGCTAATCGCCGAACTAGCAGAGCAAGGGCTGGGAGTTCTGATGATTTCCTCGGAAGTGGAAGAGTTAGTTGAAGGTTCGCAACGTGTCGTCGTCCTGCGTGACGGGCAGTCAATCGCGGAACTGGGCGGCGAGCAGAAGAACATAAAGGCAATTCTACACGCAATGGCAGAAGGTGGAGATCGTCAGGAAGCCGTCGGTGGACAATCTCAAACAGAGCAAAACCCAAATGAGTAGCAAGAAGTCCGATCGAGGTTGGGGAACCCTGTGGAATCCAAACTTCGGTGCATTTGCGGCACTCCTAATTCTCTATGTTGCGAACGCCATCTTCACTCCGCGTTTCGCAACAGTTAGCAACACATTAAATATGTTGCTCCAAGTATCCACAACAATGTTGATTGCCGTTGGCATGACCTTTGTCATTGCCTCCCGTGGCATCGACCTGACGGTTGGCTCTACTATGGCATTGGTTTCAGTCATTGTGGCATTGCTGATTAAGTATGGGATAACTGTTGCCATCTTGTTCGCTTTGAGCGCTGCTCTGTTGGTTGGCTTTATCAATGGCTTTCTGATCTCGCGTCTGAAACTTGATGCCTTGATTACCACCTTGGCGGCTCTCATCTTATGGCGTGGGATTGCTCAGGTTATCGGGGACGGTAAGCTTGTTCCCTTCGTCAATCCGACATTTGAAGCACTGGGAAAGGGCTATCTCGGTTCTATACCAATTCAAGTTGTCATTGCAGCAGTAGCGATCGCGGCAGCTTTCTTCTGTATCCGCTCTACGCTTTTTGGGCGTCATATCGTCGCAGTTGGCGGCAACGAGGAGGCTGCACGGCTTGCAGGTATCCGTGCGGAGCGCGTGAAATATATAGTCTATATAATTAGCGCCCTGCTTGCTGGGGTTGCCGGACTTGTCGAAACAGCGAGGTTGGGCATGGGCGATCCGAGTAAGGTCGGTGTCAACGCGGAATTTGATGCGATCGCGGCTGTTGTTGTTGGCGGTACGCCCTTCTCCGGCGGCCGGGCAAATGTCCTCGGCACTGTTGTCGGAGCTTTGCTCATGCAGGTGATTTCCACAAGTTTCAATATGCTTTTGATTCCCTTTACCTGGTCATTGGTTTTGAAATCCGTAATTATTCTTTTCGCTATTTTTTTGCAGCGTCCGAGGGAGGTTTAACGCGTCATGGCTGCCACAAAGTCTCTTACGCTTACGGGTATGCGGCGTTTTGCCAAGCTTCTCACCTCCCAGGGCGTGTTACTCATGCTCCTTAGTTTGGCTGTTTTCGCATCCTTTCGTTATGAAACCTTCCTGACACCTGTTAATCTCATGAACATCATGCGACAGAATAGTATGCTGGCGATCGTGGCGCTGGGCATGACTGTCGTAATCTTGAGTGGAGGAATCGATCTGTCTGTGGGTTCCCTCGTTGCTCTAGGCGGTGTTGTTGCCGCAATGCTTGCCGGACAAGGAAGTTTCGTGGCGATCGCTGGCGGCATTGCTAGCACCACGTTGCTTGGTGTGGTCAATGGTCTTCTGGTGTCTCGCGCGCGGCTTCAGCCGTTCGTTGTTACCTTATTCACTGCCAGCGCTGCACGCGGGCTGGCGTTGAGCATTACCGAGGAAAAGTCCATTGCCGTATCATCGACAGCATCGGGATTTGTTTGGCTGGGTAGGGGATTCATTGGTTGGGTTCCTGTACCTGTGCTGATCGTTGCACTCTTATATTTTGCAGCTTGGTTTATGCTGCACAGAAGCCGATTAGGTTTGCACATATTCGCTATTGGCAACAACGAAGAAGCCTCCCGGCTCATGGGCGTGAACCCAAACCGAGTGAAGCTGGCAGTCTACACATTTAGCGGGTTGCTTTCAGGGCTTGCTGGTATTATTCTCGCAGGTCGTCTAGGAGCGGGTCAGCCTGTGGCTGCCTTTGGCTGGGAGACAGATGCGATCGCTGCCACCGTTATGGGAGGAACGTTTCTCGCAGGGGGTCAAGGGAGCGTGTTTCCGACGCTAGTCGGTGTACTTTTACTAGGAATGATGTACAACCTTTTAAATCTTGAGGGAACTATTACTCCTTGGTGGCAGCTCGTACTTCGTGGGGCCTTCTTACTTTTGGTCGTGCTTTTTCAGCAGCGTATTGTGCAGAGAGGCTGAGTTTATTGGAACGGAAGTTGTAGTTGTTCAGAATTTCTGACTCTGTTCAACGTTAAATATTTTCTGAATTTGCTAATACAGACACATCTGGGATATAGCCATTATTTAAGATAGGTTGGCGGGTTTTCAAATCAAATTTATAACCATGCGGTAAGATATGAAGCTTTGCTCCACAAATTGCTAAAGCCTCATCCTTTAATATTTGGTTCATATTGTTATATGTAGCCTCTACATCGACAATTGTGACTGAACCTTCACCAATGATTTCGATTTGTTTATCAGTAACTACCATCGCAGTATTCTCATCAATACCAAATCCTAAATCAGCAGGCTCCTGTATTAAAGCTGAAATTAAGCGCCCCAAGCGTCCACGTTGTAAAAAATGTTGGTCAATTACTACTCCCGGTAGAAAGCCTAAGCCTGGCCCCATATCTACAATTTCCATCCGAGGATTAGTTTGAGAATCGCCTTCTACAATCATTTTATCTGGCATCACAGCTGCTCCTGCGCTTGTGCCTGCAATAACTGCCCCTTCAGCAAAACGCTGATGAATAGCTGTGTCAAGTTCAGTATCTTTAAGAATGCTTGTGATTCGAGCTTGATCTCCTCCAGTAAAAAATATTCCTGTAGCTTTGCTGACAGCTTCTAATGCCGTAGAAGAATATGCGTCATCACGAGTTTCCGTATCAACAATACGAGCATATTCAGCTCCTAGCTTTTCAAATACTCTAATATAATTTTCTCCAACATCTCTAGGTAGTTCTGTCGCTGCTGTGATAATTACTATTTTTGCTTTCGTACCTCCAGCGCGTCGTACAAACTCGCGCAGTATTTGACAATCTTCCTTTTTATCTTCAGCTCCTCCAATAATTATGAGTTCTCGTTTGCTATTAGTTTCCACAATAATGACTCCTGATATTAAATTAATTAATTTTAATTAACTCTGATTTCTAACACTACGTAATCAGTCTTTGGAAATATTGAAATACATCCTTGAAGATGAGAATTTCCATTAAAGTTATTGATTTTAGGATGAGTAGCCTAAAATGAAAACGAGAACCACAAAAGTTTGATAGTTCTTGCTAAACTATTTTGGCTCATAGTTTCAACATCATTTATTAGCAATGCTAAACTCTTGCTAAATCAACATCAGCAAGCCAGATAAGTTGGCTTTGAGTCAATGCCGTTTCTTCAACAATTGGGGCACACCACTCCACGCCGTAAAGCCAATTGCTTTTGACTCTAAAAATCCCTTGAATAATACGACATGTCGGTTGGAGATTAAAATCAACTTCAACCATGTCGCCTAATTTAAAAAGCGGAGTAGGAACAGCAGCGTTTTTCAATACACTTGTTGGATAAAATTCTTTAGAAGACAAGTAAAGTATTTCACCAAGGCAAAAAATTGCATAAAGCCATTCCTGTCCTTCCCAGTGAACACCGCAGCAGTAGCCTGGTAAATAAGAGCTTGACAGGAAAACTTCTTCTAGTATCTGAACTGCTAATGGAGGCATGGCTTGACCCCACGGAGGGGAAATATACCAGCAGGATTCCAAAAATGTAATCTGGTTAATCATAATGCTTTAGAGCACTAAGTTTCATCTGGATAAAATGTCAAGAATAAAAGGTAAAACCCTTGTCCAGCTAGATGTGAAATGTCGGGAAACTAGTTGATTTGTAAGTCTCTTCCGTAGGTGATTAATTTTTGTTTAATATAAGCAAGCTATATCAGGCGTGTTCTTAAAGGTTTCTGTTGATTGAACTTTTTTATTAAAGGACTTAAATTCAGCAATAATGTCCTAGATGATTGCACTTAAGCTACCTGCGATCGCTTTAATTTACACTGCATCGAGGAAATAATATTGGTGACACCATTTTGTTTTTGGCTTGAGATTTTTCATTTGCCATAAATGCTCTCATTTTAAATTATTAATTATGGCTAGCTAATCACTAATACCTTTCCTTGAAAGGCAGCACCAAACTAAATTTTGGATAAAAGCTTGCAACACGGTTTAGGCATTTCCATATCGAATCGATATAATCAACACTTTGCCGCATTAATAAAAAAATACTGTTTTACTTCTGGACTATCATCTACCGAAATAAATATAAAATTGCTTTCTTTCTTAAGCCCTAAGTGCTATATCTTATCTATGTTTAAATAAGACGTAAACACATTCTATTGTTTAAATAAAAGTATAGAAATATGATTTTGTCTGTTCGGTTTCGTACATAACATAACAAAATTCAAATAATTCACAATAGTATTAAATTTAATAACCCCTTCAGGGAACGCAATGCTTGTTCATTCATACCACCTCTAAGTAAAAAATAAATGCATCTGCCATTTTTAAGGGAGGACGCGCTAGACGACCAGTTCCCGCATTCCACAAACTTTAGTTAAGTCTGATGTAATTTTTTTGTCTAAAGCGTGGAATAAAAGCGGCAAAGTTCAGATAGAATTCTTTGCCGCTTACATCATTTGCATACCCTTGAAAGCATTGCCGTACAAAGCTTTCAAGTACTACTCACCACTGTCGATGCCTAAACTAAAGCAAAGGGGGTGGTGAAGTGGTCAAAAGTTACAGTGTAGTTAGAGGTAGAGAATTGAGTGACTTGCAAGAAATAGTCACCAGATAAGGTAGTGTTGGAAATAAGGTCTGACGCAGTACCTCCACTAGTAGAGCGTGCAACTTCCTCACCAGCATCAACGATGCGATTGTTGTTAGAGTCCCGAATCAGCCGGATGTCAGCATCGCCGTTCAGTCCGTCCAATTTAATGTTGACACCCTCAAAAAATCCCAAAGAGAAGTTGTAAACATCAGTAGTGTTGGTGTTACTGACGTTACCTGTACGGGTGACATCAGCTGATAAGTTACCAAGTACAAATTCCTTCGGTAAAAGGTTACTGAAACTAGCTGAAAGCGGAAAACTTCCAGAAGGTTCAGTTGCAGACAAGGCTAGATTGTAACTAACACCGCCCACACTAGTGCTAAAGCGAGATACTTCGGCAAAAAAAGTACCTGAGCTAGTTTTAAAGTTAATCGCCTCATCTTGGTTGCTTCCCCGATTGGAAACAAGTCCAGCATTTCGGTCAAAGCTGTCTAGTACGCCGTTATTGTTAGCATCTCGAAACAGCCTGAGGTCGGCATCATCTCCTGCACTAATGTTTGTTAAAGACAGGTTGATATTTTTACCACTGGTGATTTTGAACTGGAAGACATCCGTGGGATCGGATGTAACTAAACCAAAGTTATTCTTAACAACAGGGGTGCTACCGAGTGTACCAAGATTGGAAAATCCCATTTTTTTGTCCTTTAAGTGCTGATTGTGATTTGGTCAAATTCAGGTAAGTTGTGGTTTGCACAGATGTAAACTTTCTATTTGAAGTTACATTTACTGGAATTGGGCAGCTTAGAGTTTGATGAAAATAAATGTTATTTATTATCTTCAATAGAGCTTTAGCTGTTTGGTTTTGTGCTTGCCGCGTTCAAAACCTGTTGTTTAACCATGAGTCTAAATTAAACTGTTTCTTCAAGAAACACAGCATGAAAAAGACCTCAATAGTTAGGTGTTTAAAAGTAAATTTCAAATGCTTTGTATTATTTAGTCATAAAAAGTCTTATCTAGGGCAAACAGATACAAATAAGGCAGACAATACTGATGTTGCAGTGACGTAAAATCTATCAGCATTCTCTAACCTTTACCTGAGAGACCAGCTTCAACCCAATCTTGCCAAGTAGTTTCCGAGCGATGATAATTGACTCTAAGCGATCGCTTTACTCATGCTCGGTTTTACCAAAAACTATCATTAACTTTTAACTGCTGGAAGATGCTTTTTTTCAGCTTTCCTACTCTGCATACTCAGCTTTTTCCGCCATGTCTCCATGTAAATGTAAAACACTGGAGTCAGATAGAGAGTCAATATCTGAGAAAACAGCAATCCACCAACGATCGCAATCCCCAAAGGACGACGCGCTTCTGAACCTACTCCTGTCCCCAGAGCAATGGGGAGTGTCCCAATTAAAGCTGCCATCGTCGTCATCATAATTGGACGGAAGCGAATCAAGCAAGCGGCATATATGGCATCAAAGGAATTTTTTCCTTCCTTTCGCTGCGCTTCAATGGCAAAATCCACCAGCATAATGCCGTTTTTCTTGACGATGCCGACTAGCAGGATAATGCCGATGAAAGAGTAAAGATTTAAATCAACCTGGAAAATCAACAGCGTCAGTAATGCACCAAAACCCGCCGAAGGCAAACCAGAAAGAATGGTGATTGGGTGAATGAAATCCTCATAGAGGATACCGAGAATCAGATAGATGACTAAAATAGACACCAACAACAGCACGCCTAAATCGTTGAAGGACTGTTGAAAAGTTTGGGCTGAACCCTGAAAGCTGGTGGTAATTGTTGAGGGTAGTATCTCACTGGCTGCTTGCTTGATGGCATCTGTAGCCTGACTTAGAGACGTTCCTGGGAGGGTGTCAAAAGAGATAGTTGCAGAGGGGAGTTGAGCAACGTGAGTAACGGTGAGAGGGCCGACATTTTGAGTGATATTAGCGATCGCACTTAGGGGAACAAGTTTCCCAGTACTCGATTGCACATAGAGCATCGATAGGGCGCTAGGATCTCGTTGAAATTCCGGTTTTACTTCCAAGATTACATAGAATTGATCGTTTGGGGTATAAATAGTTGACACCTGACTGGAACCGTAAGCGGCGCTGAGGGTTTGTTCAACTTGTTGAGCAGTAATGCCAAGGGTTGCAGCTTTGTTGTGGTCAAATTTGACTTGGATTTGAGGAGTGCTGAGTTGTAAATCACTGTCAACGTTCTGGAGTCCTGGTAGGGTTTTGACTTTATCTACAAGTTTAGGAACGTATTGGCGCAGGTCTTGTAAATTCAAACTCTGCAATGTGAATTGATAAGTAGAATTGGTTTGTTGTCCACCGATGGGAATAGCTGGCGGAGAACGAAGGAATGTCTTAACCCCAACTACACGTCTCAACTTAGGGGTTAACTCTTGAATGATTTGGTCAGCACTCAGTTGACGTTGAGAACGTGGCTTGAGCCGAATCGTAATTCGCCCGGAGTTCACCGAGGCGTTAGGGCCACTTGCACCCACAATCGAGTCAACAGCTTCAATGTTGGGGTCTTGACGAATGATGTCAACAACCTTTTGCTGGTGACGCCGCATATCATCAAAAGAAATATCTTGCGCTCCTTTGGTGTTGGCTGTCAGTTGTCCGGTGTCTTCGGTTGGAATAAATCCTTTGGGAACGATGACGAATAGATAGACGGTCATTACCAGCAAAATGCCAGAACCAATGAGTGTCATTAGGCGGTATTTTAAAACGGGTTTAAGCGTCCAATCATATCCCCGCAGTAGTAAATCAAATGCCCGTTCTGAGACTCGATACAGCAGATTTGGTCTTTGTTGATGTGAACGCAGAAAGCGACTGCACAACATTGGGGTGAGACTGAGAGAAACAAAACCCGAAACCAAAATTGCCACTGCGATCGTCACGGCAAATTCATGAAATAATTTACCGATTATTCCACTCATAAACATAATCGGGATGAACACCGCAACTAAGGAAAGGGTCATTGACAAAATGGTGAAGCTGATTTCTTTCGATCCCTTCAATGCCGCGTTTAGGGGAGATTCGCCCATTTCTCGATAACGGACGATATTTTCTAACACAACGATCGCATCATCCACGACAAAGCCCACGGAAAGGGTCAACGCCATGAGTGAAAGGTTGTCTAGGGAAAAACCCGACAGATACATTACAGCAAAAGTGCCAATGATGGCTACAGGTAACGCCAAACTGGGAATTAGCGTCGCAGTTATATCGCGTAAAAATAAGAAAATCACCAAGACAACCAGACAAACCGAGAGAACCAAGGTAAATTTCACATCATTAACAGAGGCTCGGATAGTTTGGGAGCGATCGTACATAATCCCCATTTCAATAGATTTGGGAACTTGTTCGCGGAGTGTAGGTAAAAGTTCTTGGATGGCATCAACAATATTTGCCGTGTTAGCTCCCGGTTGCGGCTGTACAGCGAGAACAACAGAATGACGGTTTGTTACTTTGCGATCGCTATACAGATTTGAGACTTTGACGTTTTGTTCGCTGTCAATCACCTGCCCCAAATCCTGGAGTCGCACGGGCGCACCATTCTTGTAAGTTACAATTAGCTGGCGATAGCTGGCAGCATCGGTGAGTTGACCGTTCGCCTGAATCGTATAACTTTTGTAAGTGTCAGAGAGACTGCCGGTTGGTAAGTTGACATTTCCCTGTTGAATTGCAGTTTTTACCTGATTTAGACCAATTCCCCTTGATGCTAACTCTCGCGGGTCAAGCTGGACGCGGACTGCATATTGCTGTTGACCATAGACCTGTACCTGAGCAACACCATCAATCATTGAGATTGGCTGACCAACTGTTACCTCTGCGTATTCATCTACTGTCGAGATTGGCTGTGTCTCAGAATACATATAAAGGTAAAGAACCGGTGAGACAGATGGGTTAACTTTGCGATAGGTAGGCGGGTGAGGCATTCCGGCTGGCAGTTGTCCGGCAGCGGCTGAGATGGCTGCCTGTACATCTTTTGCAGCATCTTCTACTCTGCGACTAAAGTCAAATTGTAGAGAGATGTTGGTGCTACCTGTAGAACTGGTGGAATTGAATGAATTGAGTCCGGCAATTTCGGTAAACTGTCTTTCTAGGGGTGCGGCGACTGAAGATGCCATTGTTTCTGGGGTAGCACCAGGGAGACTAGCAGAGACAGATATAAAAGGATATTCAACGTTGGGTAGGGCGCTGATGGGTAACAGTAGATAACTCATGAGACCGAAGATGAGGATACCCATCATTACCAAAGTGGTCATGACTGGACGACGGATGAAGAGTTCTGAAAGGTTCATGAGTTTTGTTCTCCCAGAAATGTTATCGGTATGTGCAATAAAATCGCTCAGTCTGTGTTGTTTTGGGTTTATATTTCATAAGGGCAAATATAGGACAATCCCCTTCCACTCAGACTGATCGCTGTAATTAACTAGCAGCAGCAATTCGTCAATTGCTTGTCTAATCGGCATCCGATCGTTGACTACAAACAAACCCAACATTTGCTCTCCTTTTAACAATCGCTCGTAAGCGAAATCTGGCATCGTTGCCCGGTCATGAGTCAGGATTATGCGATCGCTCGCTGCTGCCCAATTTAAGATTGCTGGGTCATCTACTTCCCGCAAACCAACATCCTGAACGCGAAGTAAGTCAAGATTCGGTTGACGCAGAAATAGTCCTCGCACAATATCGCCATTGAAATTCTCATCGCTCAATAACTTCAGCATTGACATTTTTAAAATTATTGCTGGGCTAATAAGCGAGAACGAATTAGGCTCAAATCAGGTTGAACATTTGCCAGTTGTTTATGAACAGATTCAGCTAATTGTTCGCGTTGTTCGAGGTATAATTCCACAGCATCTCGATGTCGAAGGTAGTAGCCAATTGTCAGGTATACATCAGATAATGATAAGGATGAGTAACGCCCAACAATAGATTCAGGGGATGCACCATCTTGAAAACTACGAATCACTAGTTCTAGTAAAACCCTTGTATTACCTACTCGAATTGCACCTGTTGCATCTTCACTTAAGGGAGGAATTTCTTGTTCTATTGCTAAAGTCATAGTGTAATTCTTCCAAAAACGCTAGTATCTAAATTTTAATGTGGTGCTATTTCGTAATTCGTAATTACGAATTATTTTAAGATGTAGACTTACTTTCAATAATTGATGTTAAATCGAGTATATGTGAAAGACTGGTGCTACTTGTTGAACCTCACGATCGCTCATCTGAAAATGAAAATACCCGCCGGAACTTAACTTGACTGAGCTTTTTCCGCCACGATTCCATATATATATAGAACACAGGCGTTAAATACAGCGTCAATATCTGAGAAAACACCAGTCCGCCTACAACTGCAATCCCTAGAGGACGGCGGGATTCTGAACCAGCCCCAAATCCGATCGCTATGGGTAAGGTTCCCATTAATGCTGCCATCGTCGTCATCATAATTGGACGGAAGCGCACTAAGCAGGCTTGATAAATTGCCTCAGACGGTTTTTTCAATTCATTTCGCTGGGCTTCAATGGCAAAATCTACCATCATGATCCCGTTTTTCTTAACGATGCCCACTAAGAGAATTATGCCGATGAAGGAATAAACATTCAGTTCGACATGGAATATTATCAGCGTTAATAATGCCCCAAAACCTGCTGAAGGCAAACCGGAAAGAATCGTAATTGGGTGAATGAAATCCTCATAGAGAATACCCAAAATCAAATAAATTACTAAGATGGCAATCGCTAACAATAAACCCAAACTCGGCAGTGAACTTTGAAATACCTGGCTTGCGCCCTGAAAGCTGGTGCTAATGCTCTTAGGAATCACCCGATTAATTAGTTCTTCAATTTTTTGGTTGGCATTTCCCAAGGACGCACCGGGGGCGAGGTTAAAGGAAATGGTAGCAGCGTTCATCCGACCGTTATGATTGACCATTAACGGGCTGACTCCCTGAGATAGTTTGGCGAATGTCTTCAGAGGAACTGCTATTCCTGTGCTGGAGTTAATGTATAAGGTCAGCAGAGCATTGATATCCTGCTGAAACTGGGGTGCTAATTCCAAAATCACCTGATACTCATTGATCGCTGCATAGATGGTTGAAACTTGGTAGGAACCGTAAGCACTTCTGAGGGTATTTTCGATTTGCTCGGCGGTAATCCCATAAGTTGAGGCTTTATCGCGGTCGATATCAATTTGAATCTGGGAAGCAAATTGTAAATCGCTGTTGACATCCTGGAGTTCTGGCAAGTTCTTCATCTTGAGAACAAGTTGGGGAACATATTCCTGTAAAAGTTTGACATCAGAACTCTGAAGTGCAACCTGATAAAGTCCTGTGCTTTGTTGAGCGCCAATGGGTATTGCTGGAGGATTTTGTAAGAATACTTGGATGCCTGGAACAGTGGCGAGTTTGGTTCGTAAATTTTGCACGATTTCGTCGGCTCCTAATTGGCGCTGCGATCGCGGTTTTAACCGAATAAACAAACTCCCGGAATTGGCTGCAACTGCTGCCCCACTGCCATTAGCACTCGCTCCTGCGCCAATATTGGAGTTGACTGCATCTACATTTGGGTCTTGGCGAATCAGGTTAGCAACTGTCTGCTGATGCTGGACAAGATTATCAAAGGATGCATCCTCGGCTGCTTGGGTAATGCCTGTAATTTGTCCTGTATCTTCGCTAGGAATAAAGCCCTTGGGAACTATCACCAACAACCCAACTGTCACCGCCAATAGAACGACAGATAAAATCATCGTGGTGCGGTGATATTTTAAGACTTTTTTGAGACTCCAATCGTACAAACCGAGGAAGCGATCGAAGACATATTCGGAAGCTTGATATAACCGACTTTGATTAGCATGATTTACAGGACGCAGAAAACGGCTGCACAACATCGGAGTCAAAGTCAAAGACACAAAACCAGAGACGAGAATTGCAACTGCGATCGTCACAGCAAATTCATGAAATAATCGTCCCAGCACTTCACTCATGAACAACATGGGGATGAACACTGCAACTAAGGAAAGTGTCATCGACAGAATTGTGAAACCAATTTCTCTCGATCCATTCAACGCCGCTTCTAACGGACGTTCCCCCATTTCCATGTGACGGACGATATTTTCTAGCATGACGATCGCATCATCCACTACGAAGCCCACCGAAAGGGTCAACGCCATCAGTGATAGATTATCTAGTGAGTAGTGCAGCAAATACATCACTGCAAAAGTGCCAATTAGCGAAACGGGTAATGCCAAACTGGGAATCACCGTCGCCGAAAGGTTCCGCAGAAAGATAAAAATTACTAAGATAACTAGAGCGATCGTCAGAATCAAAGTAAATCTGACATCATCTACTGAATCTCGAATTGACTGAGATGCATCATAGAGAATACCAATTTCTACTGATGCCGGAATTTGGTCGCGCAAATTCGGGAGCAATTTCTTAATCGTGTCTACGACTTCTACCGTATTAGTTCCGGGCTGTCTTTGAATCGTGAGAATAATGGCGCGAGTATTGTTGTACCAGCTTGCTACCTTGTCATTTTCTACACTGTCAACAATCCTACCCAGTTGATTGAGATAGATGGGCATTCCATCTTTATAAGACACTATTAACTGGCGATAAGCAGCCGCATCCTCAAGTTGTCCGTTAGTTTGGACTGTAAAGTTCTTGTGATTTCCCGAAAGACTGCCGGTAGGCAAATTGACGTTACCTTGTTGAATCGCCGTCGCCACCTGATCCAGCCCAATTTGTCGCGCTGCCAATTGCTGCGGATCTAGTTGAATTCGAGCGGCATACTTTTGGGAACCGTAGACAGCTACCTGTGCCACACCATTGATTGTGGATAGCTTTTGCGCCAGATAAGTCTCGGCATAATTATCTACCTGTGAAAGCGGCAGAGTGGGAGAATCGAGGTAAAGATAAAGAATCGGTTGATCGGCGGGGTTAACTTTGCTGTAGGTAGGAGGATTAGGTAAATCCGTCGCAATTTGCCCCGATGCTCCCGATATCGCCGCTTGCACATCCTGCGCCGCATCATCAATATTTCGACTCAGGTTAAATTGCAGGGTAATTTGAGTCTGTCCCAGAGTGCTAGTTGAGTTGAGCGAATCGAGTCCAGCAATACTGGAAAATTGCTTCTCTAGAGGACGGGCAACTGATGCTGCCATTGTTTCCGGGCTGGCTCCTGGTCGGGAAGCACTTACCTGAATTGTGGGATAATCTACACTTGGTAAATCGCTGATTGGCAGCAAGCGATAACTCATGAAACCGAAGATTAAAATTGCCGCCATCACCAGAGTCGTCATGATCGGGCGGCGGATAAATGGTTCTGAGAGGTTCATGATTCACCTCCGCCTGACTTCGGGAATTCTCCCCTCTGCTCCCTGTTCCCTGCTCCCCTTCCTCTTCTTGAGGAATTTCCACCTGCATTTGAGTCATTGCCGGCTGTTTTGATGCGGATTTTGCTACCCGAAACGAGATTCGCTTGACCATCGGTAACAATTTTATCGCCTGGTTGCGGCCCTTTCTGAATTACATCTAGCCCCTGAATGGTGCTGCTAACTGTAACTGGAACATTTTCTACCGTCATGTCTGGCTTAACTACAAAGACAAACTGCCCATCGGGGCCATTCTGCACGGCTTGGGAAGGAACAACTGTTGCATTTGGTTGTTCAGTCAGCGTTAAAGTTGCGTTAACAAATTGACCGGGAAATAAGTGTCCCTGAGTGTTGTCAAAGTCACCAATTAGTTGAATTGTTCCCGTGGTATTATCGACCGTATTATTGACAAATGTCAACGCACCTGGTATCGTATGAGATGGATTATCGGGGAATGTCACATCTACCTTCAGCTTGCCATTCTGCATATACTTTTGTACCTGGGGCAGATTTGTTTCGGGAATGGAAAAAGCAACTTGAATCGGGCGAATTTGGGTGATGGTAACAAGTGGAGTGGTGCTGTTGGCTTGTACCACGTTGCCCTGAGTGACGAGAATATTGCCAGCGCGACCATCAATCGGCGCATAAATTTTGGCGTAAGATAATTGCACTTTGGTATTGTCTAATGCTCCTTGGTCGGAAGTGACAACAGCTTGAGCATTAGCGATCGCAGCTCGATCGCCTTGGACAACTGCGCCAGCATTAGTCAGCGCCACTCGATCGCTTTTCAAAACTGCTTCAGCATTAGCGATCGCTTCTCGATCTGCCTGAAGTGTTGCTGTAGCCGATTTACTATTAGAAACGTATTGCTGTGCTTGATCTAAACTAATTGCGCCTTTCTTATATAACGAAGTATAGCGATCGCTCTGTCCCTGAGCAAATTCTGCTTGCGCTCGATCCTTGGCCAAATTCGCCTGAGCTTGTCGCACCAAGGCTTGGTCTTTGACTAAAGTGGCTCTGGCTTGATCTACCTGGCCTAAATCTCTAGTTAATGCGTCTCTAGCTTGTTGTACCGAGGCTTGGTCTTTTGCTACAGTACCTTGAGCTTGCTGGATTGCAGCAGCTTGCGATCGGTCATCTAGGGTAAACAAAAGTTGTCCCTTTTTTACATCTTGACCTTTCTTAAAATAAACTCCAATAATCCGCCCACTAGCTTGGGGCGTAATCGATACTGTAGACCCCGCTTGCACGTTACCGATCGCCTGCAATTGTATCGGAACCGTTTTTTGTGTCACCATTGCCACAGTTACAGGTGTAACTTGTTGCTTATTACGTCCAGATTTTTCACTTTTGTCTGACTTGGCTGCACCTGCATAGATGCCAAAAAAACCTAGTCCAGCCAGTAATAGCACGCCCAAAATTATCAAAGTAATCTTTTTCTTTTTTGGCGATCGCGGTAGCTCTGGTTTTATACTATTCTCAGTCAAACTATCGTTAGAAATATCATGGTTCATCAGAACCCCCAATGCATTTTAGTTAATTAAAAGCCGTGAAACCCTTTACACCTCAACTCTAACTGATACCAATTTCATTTGAGAAGGCACATCTGAAATAAGTAGTTTTTTCCGGTTTGCTCGATGTACCTTGTCAAATAATGATGATTTTGTTGATTTCAAATCAAACAAATAATATTTTTAAATACTTTTTATTAATCATATTTAACATATCTCATCATCTTAATTAATACTTTGTTTTTTACCTGTGTTTATTTATTACTTCTTAGCTGCCGATATAGAAGGTGGAGAGCTTGTTTTTCTATCTGTCTGACTCGTTCCCGGCTAATACCCATGCGCTGACCAATCTGTTCTAGAGAAAGTTCATTTCCATCTGTTAAACCAAAGTGTAAGTTTAAGATTTCTTGTTGTTGTCTAGATAAACTTGACAATAATTCTTCAAGTTCCTGATTGAGAAATTGCTCATTAGTATAGCCATTTTCCGAATATCTATAATCTTCGATTAAATCTTCTAACTTTACATCTTTCTCTGAACCAACTTGAAGATCGAGAGAGATAGTTTGGCGAGCCAAAGTTAGATATTGTCGAATCTGATTAGGCTCTAAAGAAAGTGCATGAGCAATTTCCGTAGTGGTAGGAACGCGACCGAGTTTTTGAGATAACTCTCGCTGAACGCGCTTAATTTTGTTTAACTTCTCATTGATGTGAATCGGTAATCTAATTGCCCGTCCTTGTTGAGCGATCGCTCTGGTAATCCCTTGACGAATCCACCAGTAAACGTAGGTTGAAAATCTGTATCCTAAAGCCGGATTGAATTTCTCAATCCCTCTTTCCAAACCCAAAGTACCTTCTTGAATTAAGTCCATCAGTTCTAAGTTCCGTCTCTGATATTGCTTGGCAATTGACACCACGAGCCGGAGATTAGACGCCATCATTTTCTGCTTGGCTTTTTTCCCTTGATTTAGCTTTTGAAGTAGTTCCTGTTCGCTTAACTGCATCTGGTCAGCCCATTCTGACAGTGTGGGGCTACGATTTAATTCAACAGTCAGTTTTTCGGATTCAGCAAGTATTTTCATCATCTGCTGAACTTGTTGGGCAAAAAAAACTTCTTGCTCCTGGCTTAACAGAGGTATCCGCCCAATTTCTTGAAGATAAGCACGTACTGTATCAGTTGTAAATTGAGATGCTTTGCTTGTGTGAATAGCTTTAGTATCTAGAAATGATGTTAAGTTACTCATGTTGAGTTAGCCTCTACCTATTAACTGGGGTATTTTTTATTGGGGAAAAAGTGCAGATAGTGACTCGATGAACCATAAAGGCTTTTATAAAAAAACCAGGTATCAAGTACTAGTTCCAAAAGAGCAATCAATACCCAAATTGCTAATGAAACAATTACAGGTAGGCTGAGATCGGGAAATTTTCTTTGCAAATCGATAATGCCAAATAACAGCAAAAATACAAGCGAAACTCCTAGAAGAAATGACAACTTGACAATTGCGAGAATGAAACGACTCATTTCTAGGATGCGATTGTAAAGCCGGGAAAATCTTTCCAGGATTTCTTCCATGTTATTGATGACAAGTAAAATTTGTTGTTGGTGCAGATGAATAGCTAAAGAGGATTGTTGCTGCACTTGCGTCAATTCATGTTCATGCTTGAAATTATCTAAAAGCTTGTCCCAAGGTAACACTTGAGAGCTAGTTGACCAAATTGGAAAATCTTTTAAATGTAAGGGAACTAAATAGTTAATCAGTGCGATCAGAGTTTGATCAAAATTACTAAGTTCGGAGGTAAGAGACTGAGTTAGACGAATCAGTTGGTCAATCTGAATCTGAAGTGTATAGTAGTCCTCATATCTCCTTTGAGCGATCAACTGACTAGTAAAAGTGAGGAAAACAATTAACACACCCAATAACGCAGCTAGGGATTGGGATACAGCAGAAAAGAATTCAATCGCTACCTGTTTAGGTACTGTCAGCCAAGGGGCGTTTTCCCGCATCGCAAAAACCAAGGTGGCAACAAATACAAGCCCGACGATCGCTAGCTGATGGTGGGTAAGAATAGCTATGATTGTCCGCACTAAAGGAGTGTTGCTGAGTTGAACTAAGATTTGCAAACCTGGGACTGGTTCACAAATTTGAAGTCGTTGGGCTTTGCGGGTTGACATGATAGAAAAATATAGTTCCTGACAGAATAATTCGTAATTCGATTAATTCAGAGTTGCAATCATAATTTAATAGGACTTACGCAATAACTCTCTGAAACTCTCATTCCTTTGCGTCCTTTGCGCCTTTGCGGTTCGTTTTTCCATTATTTTGCGTAAGTCCTGTTTAATTACGAATTACGAATTACGAATTACGAATTACAATGACTTGTTCTCAATAGTGTTTATTCCCCACCCTGTAAACTCACATGATTGCCCCCAGACTGAATTAATTTGCTCAGGTCAGCAATGGCGCTAGCATACTGAGGATCGGCTAATGTCCCCAAGGTTCGGTTTTGCACTAAGGCTTTCTGTTGTGCTTCGGTTAATGCCACGTTAATATCTGGGGCAATGCCGACATGATTGATATCTCGACCTTTCGGTGTGTAGTATTTAGCGATCGTTAGTTTCAGCCCCGAACCATCCTCTAGTGGCTCTACGGCTTGAACTAAACCTTTACCGAAGGTGCGAGTTCCTACTAAGGTGGCGCGATTGTCGTCTTGTAGCGCTCCCGATAGAATTTCGCTGGCGCTAGCAGATCCCTTATCAACTAGTATTACTAAGGGTTTGTCGGTGAGAGGATGTCCCGATGCATCGTAGCTTTCTTTCACTTGGTCTCGATTTACCAAAGACACGATCGCTCCTTGCTTCAACCACATACTGGCAATTTGTAAACTCGCATCCAGCAGTCCACCCGGATCGGAACGCAAATCTAAAACGTAGCCCTGTACCTGTTGTTTTTCTAATGCTTCAATTGCCCGATGCATCTGGGCGGGCGCAGTTTGTGTAAACTCTGGCAAACGAATGTAACCAATCTTACCTGCTGCTGTTGTTTGCGTGTTGTAAGTTACAGGATGGATAGCAATATTGGCGCGGGTAAGTTTGAAAATTTCCGACTGGCTACCCCGTTGAATCGTGAGTACTACCTTAGTTCCGACGGGGCCGAGAATCCGCTTCACGGCATCGTCAATTTTCATCCCCTGAGTTTTTTGACCGTTAATTTGGACAATTACATCGTCCGGCAAAATACCCGCTTTAAAAGCAGGGGTTCCTTGAATTGGGGCGACAACGGTTAAAGCTTTAGTTTTTTCATTCTGTGCCAGTTCCAGCCCTACGCCACTGAGGTTGCCAGAAATATCGTTATTTAGGGCTTTAAATTCTTGCGGATCGAAAAACTCGGTGTAGCGATCGCCTAATTTCGCTACCATTTCTGCAATCGCTCCATAAGCCTGTTTCTTGGAACTATAGGAACGGCTAATATACTGCTGGCGAATTGCTTGCCAATCTTGATGGTTAAAGCTGACATCAACATAGTTTTTATCTAGGATTTGCCACACCTCATCCACCAATTTTTGAGAGCTAGGTTGTGGTTTACCGAGAGCTTTGGAAGTGTATAGACTAGTTCCTACAAAGATTGTGGCTATAACAGCCAATTCTATCTTGACAAGCAATTTTTGTTTAAACATACTTTAATTATTGAAGAATAATCCAGAATTCAGAATTTAATCAATGAAGGTCTGAATACCCCAGTAACAGATAATTACTCCTGAATTCTGTTTTGATAAAACTACTAGGAATTATCTTGAGATTTTCCTTTGCGGTGGGGATAGGCAGTCTTAAAAATATCCTGAATTTTAGTCTTTTGTTCAGCAGTAAGATTTAGGCTCAACACTGCTTTACGCATTTTTTCGCCTTTTTGTAATTTCGTTGACAATTCCTTTACCTGATCTGGGGTCAGAACTGCCTCAACTTGCTTGCGAATTTCTTCACGCTTTTGAGCGCGTTCTGACGTATTCGATGCCGGAGAGTTCGTCGTAGAAGTATCAGATACCTTTGTGCCAGAATCATTCCCTTGAGACACATCTGGAGATTTAGAACTGCTGCAACCTGTCATTCCTCCAATCAAGATAGTTGCAAGTAGCAGGGTTGGTAAAATTATTTGTTTTTTAATCATTTACTTCTCTTGTTTTTGTTGTGTGTAATAGGACTGTTCTGACTCAATTTCGGTTTATGACTGTTTAGAAGATGTTTGAAAAGTTGCTGCTTTACTCACACCAGCTAATCTTAGAAGTTGGAATGAGTTTGCACATGAGCTAGAATTCCTAACCTCACCAGTAAAAAAGTACTAAAGTTATTGTGACTTTTTTCCTAATTTAGAAATAATTAATTAGTCGAAACGGCTCTATCAATACTAGAGACAGATTCGTTATATAGAAAGGAGAGTTTTATCTAAACAGCACCTATCTCTCAGCTTCCTGCCTTCTGTACCTATTTCCCTCTAAAATAGTGAAAATACCTATGGTTTTGTTACAAAGACCATTGAGTTGGAACAGTCTTATGGTTAGCTTGACCTACCCATCTTTCCGTCTGTTGCTTTACCTAGAGTGGCTGTTATTAGCCACGGCAGTGTTTATGGAAGTTCTGCTGCCGTTTCAGTTGTCCTGGTCTTTGCCGCTAGGAGTTCTGGCGATCGCAACTTTCAGCTTGATGGGTTTGAGGCTACCAATGGTGAAGCCGGAAAGCAAATTAATTTATACAGCCCTGGAATTCGGTTTAATTTTGCTGCCAGCAACTCAACATACTTTATCGACTCGCTCGGTTTTCCTGCTGTGTCTGGTACTGGTGATGCGGAGTTGTCTCATATTTAAGCGATCGGGACAATTGGCTGTCTTGATTTTATCTCTGCTTGCTTATGGAACACTGCTTTTATCAAGACCGATTGTACCTGAAAATTTTCTGCCAGATAAGCTGATCCTCATGTCCTGGGATTGGCGATTAAGTAATATATTATTGTTTAGCTTAACCTTAGTATTCGCTTTATTGTTAATTAATGCCCTGCTTGCAGAGCGCCAAAGTCGAGAGCAGTTAGAAATTGCCCATCAGCAATTAGAGATCATCAATCAACAACTTTGCCAGTATGCCCTGCGGATTGAAGATCAGGCAACCTTGCAGGAACGCAACCGAATTGCCCGCGAAATTCATGATGGGTTAGGACACACTCTCGCCGCCCAAACTATTCAGATTAATAATACTCTGTTGTTTTGGCAATCAAATAATGATAAAGCATTGACATTTCTCAAACAGGCAAAAGAACTAGGGGCTGAAGCGCTGCTAGAAATTCGGCGATCGCTTTCGGTGTTGCGTTCAAATCCTTTGCAAGGGCAATCTCTCAAATCATCCATTGAAAAGCTATTGATAGATTTTCAGCAAACCACAGGTATTGAGCCATCCTGTAAAATCGATCTCCCGTACACTTTACCAACAGAAGTCAACACAGCTCTTTACCGCATAGTGCAAGAATCGCTGACAAATATTTGCAAACACGCCGAGGCGACGAGTGTCACCGTTAAACTTCTGGCTCACGCTGAGATGATTCATCTGTCAATCGAAGATAATGGAAAAGGTTTTAACCCCACTCAAAATACAACCGGGTTTGGATTACAAGGGATGCGAGAACGATCGGTTGCATTGGGCGGCGAATTAAATCTTCACAGTCAATTAGGAACAGGTTGCTGTATTTCTGTTTCCTTGCCACTCTCAAAGCTGTTGGTGTTTTAGCTTATGATTCGGATTTTATTAGTTGACGATCAGCATCTTATTCGCCAAGGACTTAAGAGTATGCTTGAGTCGAATGCAGAGATGCAGGTAATTGGCGAGGCAGAGAATGGGCAACGGGCACTCGAACAGATTGCCGCACTGCAACCCGATATTGTGCTAATGGATATCCGAATGCCCGTAATGGATGGAGTCGCCACCACAAAAGCGATCGCTCAACAATATCCTGACATTAAGGTTCTCGTCCTCACCACCTTCGATGATGATGAGTATGTTTTCCAGGCGATGCGGCTGGGTGCAAAGGGCTATTTGCTCAAAGACACCGAACCAGATGAATTAATGTTGGCAATTCGATCCGTCTACAAAGGACAAACCCTACTCGGCCCGGGATTGTTTGAGAAAGCACTCACGCCGATTACTGCACCTGTCCAGTCTGTGCAAACTCCTCCAGAATTAGCGCAACTCACAGCCAGAGAATTAGATGTATTGCGGTTAATTGCTTGTGGAGCCAATAACCGGGAAATTGCCGAATCGCTGTTTCTTTCAGAAAACACTGTTAAGAACTATGTTACTAATATTTTGAGTCGGTTGAGTTTACGCGATCGCACTCAAGCCGCTTTGTTTGCCCATTCGTTGTTTAGTGGACTGAAGTAGAGTCTACTTGGGCAAGGGATTATATCGTTTACTAAAAAGACAAATAGCTGAGAAACGCAATTGAGAAGGCGTTATATCATGTCAAACTGTATGCCTTACGTGTTAGCAATATTGCATCCATCAATTCCCAAGTTGCATCCTTGTCTGTATTTGCGGATCAATTGTACTGCGACGGCAAAATGCTTGACTCTATCTACAATCCACGTTCATTTTCCGCAGTGTGCATAAATTGATTTCATTACCCCGATATAAGAAGTAGAAGCAAGGCTTATGTCCTCGCTAATACAAAACCCCGACTTTATTAAGGTGATTTATGTCTGCTGTGATAACTGCCACACAATCAAAAATTTGTCAACGCGTAAGTTCTAGAATAGAGAAAGATGTTATGAATTTTTCAAAACGTTTCTCAACACCTTTAGTATTTTTCTTTTTGACATTTAGCGCATTACCTGCTTTAGCTGATAATTGTTCAGTAGCTGATCGAGTCCCATTGCCACCATGTGTTCAAGCAGATTATGTTGATAATGGAGCTGTTCTAACTAATCGCTGTCCTTATACAGTTACTATAAAAGTTGATATAGCTAACGGTAGCGATCAACGGGTAAATGTTCCTAGCAACGGAGGAAGAAGAGTAGTCAGTACTACAGGAAGGTTTAATTTGAAATGCTGTCCCAAATATAACAAATGTAGGGGGTAGTAGTGGGATTTTGTAAAAAAGTGGACAAAGAGACAACGGGCGACCACCGGGTGTCACCGCCAATAGTTGTAAGCTAAAAGCAGCCTCTATCAATACTTTCAGCAATTTGACCCCGTAGCACCCCCGCGTAGCACGGGTTTTTTTTTGGTGGTTGGATGCGATCGCAGGAAATAAACCAATTACGATTGGACAGGGATACAGTACGATAGCTTGGATTCCAGAATCTTCTGGAAGTTGGGCACTACCTTTGAGGCATGAGCGAATCACCAGTTGGGACAGTCCGATTGAGAAAGCAGTTGGACAACTGAAAAAAGTATGCGAGCTAATGCCTTCTAGACCGATTTCTGTTTGGGACAGTGAATATGGTTGTGCCCCGTTTATCCTGAAAACATCTGAGATTGCCACAGATAATAAGAGTACGGTTGCGTTCAAATCTGTGTTTATGGGGTGCACCACCAGCTTATAAGGGTTCGGGTCGTCCTCGGAAACATGGTGCAAAATTTAAACTAAATGAAGCCTCTACATGGGGCGAAGCAGCATCTGTCTTGGAAGTAAATGACCCGAATTGGGACGACGTTAAAGTCAGTTCGTAGCCCCGCATGCAAAGAGGGGCTGGGGGTGGGGTGCAGTGATTATGGAAATCATAACTAATTACCCGGACATAATATTAGACAATAAGTCTATTGCACATTGTGTATTAATGCACAACCACTGAATATAGATATTTTGACATACCCTTTCAGGGATAATTCTTGTTATACAGCAGCCTACAGGGAGAACTAAATATGACATCTCCAGAAACGGTTACATGGCTACAAAAACGCACGTCTTTAGGAATTCTCTCGTCTGAAGTATTAAATGCGATCGCTCAAGTAATTGAAGAACAAGTTGTACCCGCCGAAACTGACTTAGTTAGTGAAGGCAATTCTCCAGAAGCCCTTTATATTCTTGTAGAAGGTCAACTCGAAAGCAATACCACCAATCAAAACAACCCTGCTTTAGCTTGTGGATTTCTCCCCGGTGCAGTGATTGAACTCAAAGAATTGTTGTTGGAAGAATCAACTCCATTCACAATTACGACAGTAACCGAATGTCACTTGTGGGTTGTACCTGCTGCTAAATTTCGGGAATTAGTCACTCAATACCCCGAAATTGCTCAGGCTTTTTCGCGTCAATTGGCTCAAGAATTAGCTCAGGTAACATCTGCACTTGGCTATGAACAAGAACGTTCTGTTGCCTTGCGTCCATATCTAGTTACCAAAGCACAACGGGGAATTGTCGGTACAAGTCGCTATGCTGTGCGGCTGCGCGAGCAAATTCGAGAAGCGGCTGCCGATCGCAAATCAGTGGATATTTTCGGAGAACCAGGGTTAGAAAAAGACAATATAGCAGCTCTCATCCACTTTGGTTCTCCCAAACGGCGAGAACCAATTATTAAACTAAATTGTGGTATTCTCCAAACTAGCGGTGCAGATTTATTTGGTCGCGCTGGCGGCAAACCAGGGCTGTTGGAATGGTTGGGAGAAGGTACTCTAGTTCTCAATAACATCCAAGAATTGCCCGAAGAATTATTACCAGCCGTGACAGAGTTGCTCAAAACTGGTAAATATACCCCCGTCAGTCGTTCTGGAGATTCAGCACCCGAACCTCGTCCCAGTCAAGCCAGAATTCTGATTGTTTCAGAAAAAAGTCAGCCGACAGTTGAACGTTCTGTTGGTCACATTATTAAAGTACCACCGCTACGGGTGCGGAAAGCTGATATTCAGACACAGGTCGAATATTATACCAGTCTTTATACACGCTCTAGAGGGATTTCTAAACCGCACATTACCCCAGAAGCTTTGCGTCGCCTCCAGTCTTATGATTTTCCTGGCAACCTCAGAGAATTGAAAAATCTCGTAGAAAGAGCGATTGTGCAAGCTGAGGATGCAAATGAATTAACAGAAGAAATTTTCTGGCCAGCCGAAACTAAGAAAAAACGATTTCGAGTAAATCTGTTAAATGCTTATCCTAATTTGCGGCGGTTTTTACGTAGTGACTGGTGGCCCGATCGCATTAATTATGGTTTTACTGCAACGGCTTTTGCGATCGTTGTTGCAATATTATTTATTGGGCCGCAAACCCGCGATCGCAATTTCGTCTTAAATCTATTTTGGGCTTGGTGGTGGCCTTTCTTCTTATTTCTCTTTCCCTTTTTAGGTCGTGTCTGGTGTTCTGTTTGTCCCTTCATGATTTATGGAGAAATCACCCAAAAGCTCTCTTTATGGCTGTGGCCTCGAAAACTCAAGCGCTGGCCGAGAGAACAAGGTGAAAAATGGGGCGGATGGTTCCTCTTTGGTTTATTTACCCTAATTTTCTTATGGGAAGAACTCTGGCATTTAGAAAATACTGCTTACCTCAGCGCTTGTTTGCTGCTGTTAATTACTGCTGGGGCGATGATTTTCTCGGCTATTTTTGAGCGGCGGTTTTGGTGTCGCTATCTCTGTCCCATCGGCGGGATGAATGGTTTATTTGCCAAACTCTCAATGACGGAACTCCGGGCACAGCAAGGGATATGTTCTGCCAGTTGCACTACGTACCAGTGTTATAAAGGCGGGCCGCAAAAAGGCGAAGGGCTAGAAACTAATGGATGTCCTTTATACTCACACCCAGCCCAATTAGAAGATAACCGAGATTGCGTACTGTGCATGACTTGCCTGAAAGCTTGTCCCCATCGTTCCGTTGAGTTCAACTTGCGTCCTCCTGGAATTGAACTGTGGACAACTCATGTACCCCGTACTTATGAAGTAGCATTATTGTTTTTGCTCTTGGGTGGTATCTATCTACATCGTTTACCAGAATTGCAATCTTGGTTAGGCTTACAACTGGATTTAACTGATTTTTGGCAGCACTTGGGATTATCGCTGGTAGTGTTAATTATTCCTGCCGCTCTTACCTTTGGGGCTTATGGCTTGCTCCAACTGTTCAACGCTAACCGTAAGCCTCGAAAATTTGTAGAGCTTGCATATAGCTATCTCCCATTAGTTTTAGGGGGAAACTTAGCTCACTATCTACGTTTGGGCTTAAGCGAAGGCGGACGGATTTTACCTGTTACCTTTGCGACACTTGGTTTGAGTGGCGAACAATTGCCAATATTGGTTGCTCACCCGGCTGTGATTGCCTTTTTGCAAGGTGCAACGATAATTTTCTCCGTGTTAATGACTATGTTATTAACGCAAAAGATTGCCAAACAACCAGTGCGATCGCTCCTTTGGCAACACCTAGCAGCGATCGCTTTGGGAGTTAGTATGTGGGCAATTATCGTCTTTTAAGCTTTACATCTTCCACCAGGCGGTTTTTAATCGCCTGGGCTAGGTGCAAAATGTGAGTTAAGAACATTCTTCCCTACGAACGTGATAGAAAATACTTGTATGATTTATGATTTTTGACTCATAGTATAAGGATTACAGATAATGCACGTTCTCAAAAGATCGATCAAACCACAAACCTATATATCCTTCCTCCACATTTACCAAACGACTTGGGGGACTGCTGGTGATATTTGTTTAATCCGTGAATCTGTAGCGAAGGAAAGTACAGCGAAGTTTATCGGGCATAAAATCGAACTAGTAGTGCCAAAAGGGTTGGAGCGCGATCGCATCGCTAACTGTCCAATAATTAAAGTTGCAGGTAATGTCGGCGACGGACATCCCAAAGAACACCCGTTGGAATGGGAGGCTTATGAAGGTGTAAGTGAAGAAATAGCTTTAGCGGCTCTCAAACCTTGGGGCTTCAAGTTAATTGAACTTTAATGTGGCGATTTGACAAGCTCAACTCGTTTTCATTTTTCTGAAACTATTTTTTCCCCTAGCGCCATCAGACATTGGCTCAAATGGAAAAATTCATTTAATAGACATAGGAGTGAAATTAATTATGCGTTGCCCGAAATTCTTGGTAGGCATAATTAATAAATTGTATCTACGTCATTTTCACTCCTATGTCTAATGTACCAAACCAGGTTTCTAAATCCGCGATCGCCTGAAAATCCAATAATGCTTCACCGAGATTTTCTAGTTGTTCTAAGGAGAGAGTTTCAATCCGGTCTAGCACTTCTTGGGGTAATTCTCCCACCCGTCGAGTAAGCAGACGGAGAATGAGCAATTGCCCTTCTGCTTTTCGTCCTTGCTCCCGTCCTCGTTGTTCTCCTAGTTGTTCCCCTTCTCTTAGAATTTCTTGATAAATCACTGACTCGCGCATCATACCCTCCCGAAATAATTGTCGAATCAAGTCTTGATTGTATTTTAACCCCGCTAAGATTTGGGTGTAAGCAGAAATTTCTGGTCGTTGTCTTGGCTCAAGTTGACTAACTTTTCTCACAACTTGTTGCAACAATCCTTGAGGTTGCGTGGTTGCGGCCAGTGGTGCTAATGGTAACAAAGCTGGCTCGTTGAGGAATAGTTCAGGATTTTCTTCCCATAAGCGAATCACGCGATATTCGTGACGGGTAGTTTCGACACAGAAGACAGTTTCAATTACTGTTTCTGCTGCGGGGGGAAGCAATAATACGACAACTTGCGTTATTGGTAGACGATACAAACGATATAAGCGTACCCAATAATCTAGCATCCGCAGGGGTAGGGGTGGCGTAGATTCTAGTTTGGTTTGAAATTCCAGGTGGAGAATGCGTCCTTCTAATTGTAAAAATGTGACATAATCAGCGCGAATTGGTTCGATGCTCAATTCGGTTTTGAGAACTGTGACGGAAGTTTGCGGTGTTCCTAATACCCAACTGGCAAAGGTAGCAGGATGTTTTTCGGACAGTAGTTTGCAGAGGTTATCAAAGGACATTAGCGATCGCTAACAATTGAACGAGGTATTGTTATTATCTCGTGCAGTGGTTTGAGTAGGCGATGTCTACGATGGTCACTGAGCTTGTCGAAGTGCGGGCTACGCCTATGCACCATCGCTCAAGGAAGCTCATTATTATACTTTGGGCGTATCTTTTTAAATTCCTGTACCTGTAGTATTTACATTAATATTCCATTTCTGGCTAGGTTGAGTTATCAGACGGTAAAAAGATAACTGTAGCGGTTCCTGATTTACTAGTAAAAAACCTAATTCCCTTCTCTTTCCCTACCAAGGAAAGGGCAGAAACAGCCTTTATTACTAAAGAAATTACGAATTATACTAATGCATCTGCACATAATTAAAAAGCGATCGTCGCCCTTTTTCCTTTTTCCCTTTATCCTGCTGTTAACTCTCCTCCTCGCCCTGCCTTGGGTAAGCGCGAAAGAACAGCCGAAGCCGAAGCCAGAAACGTGGCAGATTAACGGTATCGTTGCTGCCCTTGATGATGGACATAACGGAGTAAAGGGGTCTGCACTAGACAAATTAGTTAAATATGATCTAAAAGATTTAAAATTTCTGGGAAAGAAACCAGAGGATATTGCTCAGAAAGCTGCCAAAATCCTCAAGGATAAAACTGTTGACCCCTCTGTTCGTTCCGGTGCAGCATCGGCATTGGGAAATCTGGGGGAGGCAGCTAAACCCTACGTCAAAGACATCGCTGACTTACTCAAGGATAAAACCGTTGACGACTCTGTTCGTTCCAGTGCAGCATCGGCATTGGGAAATCTGGGGGAGGCAGCCAAACCCTACGTCAAAGACATCGCTGACATCCTCAAGGATAAAACCGTTGACCCCTCTGTTCGTTCCGGTGCAGCAGCGGCATTGGGAAATCTGGGGGAGGCAGCCAAACCCTACGTCAAAGACATCGCCGACTTCCTCAAGGATAAAGCCGTTCACCCCTATGTTCGTTCCGTTGCAGCATCGGCATTGGGAAATCTGGGGGAGGCAGCCAAACCCTACGTCAAAGACATCGCTGACATCCTCAAGGATAAAACCGTTGACGACTCTGTTCGTTCCAGTGCAGCATCGGTATTGGGAAATCTGGGGGAGGTAGCCAAACCCTACGTCAAAGACATCTTCGACTTCCTCAAGGATAAAGCCGTTGACTCAAATGTTCGTTCCGGTACAGCAATAGCATTGGTAAATCTGGCGGAGGCAGCCAAACCCTATGTCAAAGACATCCTCGACTTCCTCAAGGATAAATCCGTTGACCCCTATGTTCGTTCCGGTGTAGCATCGGCATTAAGAAATCTGGGGGAGGCAGCCAAACCCTACGTCAAAGACATCGCTGACATCCTCAAGGATAAAACCGTTGACGACTCTGTTCGTTCCGATGCAGCATCGGCATTGGGAAATCTGGGGGAGGCAGCCAAACCCTACGTCAAAGACATCGCTGACTTACTCAAGGATAAAACCGTTGACGAATCTGTTCGTTCCGATGCAGCATCGGCATTGGTAAATCTGGGGGAGGCAGCCAAACCCTACGTCAAAGACATCGCTGACATCCTCAAGGATAAATCCGTTCACCCCTATGTTCGTTCCCGTGCAGCAGAGGCATTGGGAAATCTGGGGGAAACAGCCAAACCCTACGTCAAAGACATCCTCGACTTCCTCAAGGATAAAACCGTTGACGACTCTGTTCGTTCCAGTGCAGCATCGGCATTGGTAAATCTGGGGAAGGTTGCCAAACCTTACGTCAAAGACATCCTCGACATCCTCAAGGATAAAACCGTTGACCCCTATGTTCGTTCCAGTGCAGCATCGGCATTGGGAAAGATAGAACAACTCAACCTGAATAATGTTGTTGTAATTCTGGATAGCATCTATTACGCAGGTCAATCAGAATTTGCACAGTGGCGATTTTTGACATATTTTCTGGGTGGCGGCACTAATGAAGTCAAAACACTGCTCACATGGCTGGGTTTTCCTGAGACTAAAACGATTCCTAATTCATTAACCCACGATCGCGGTGATAAAACTCTCAAAATCTTTGCCCAAGTCTGGGAACCGAGTCGAGATTTTGCACGATTACGCGAAGACTTAGCAAAGCAAATTGCTGTAGTTGCAAGAAAAGTCTCTTGGCAACCACAAGATATTGTTATTTTAGAAACTCACTACAACAACCTTAAAAAAGCTGGCTACAACGAAGCTGATTCACTGCAATCAGTAATAGTTAATCTCAAAACTTGGCAGTGGTTTCTCAATGCCAGAACTACTATTTTGATTCATGCTGCTTTTTGGCTTGCCCTCATCTTCGCTTATCCCAAATTTCCCCAAGTCCAAGCCATCTTCTTCTGGAACCCTTGGGTGAGGCGCATCCTCGGAGTTGGCTACGTCGGCTTAATTCTCACCTGGGTTCCCTTTTTCCGCGAAAAGTTATTTGAACCCTTCAAGCCTTCCCTACTAGCCGATGCCGGGTTAGATAATTTTAACCCCGAAGCTTACTTCCCAAATTCTAAAGTGCAAGTTCCCGGTGTAGATGAACCCGTACCAATTACCCAAGTGCTACCTAACATCAAAGGACAAGTCATCTTAGAAGGTGATTCTGGCTTGGGTAAGTCAATGTTTCTGCGCTATTTGGTAAAAACTTCTGGGCGGCTTGTGGTTTATCTACCTGCCCAGAAGTGTGACAAAGGGGTAATTGAGGCAATTCAAGCCAAGCTGCACGGCCAAGCACAAGATGCTGATTTTCTCAAGAATTTAATTTACAGTGGCGCATTAGATATTTGCATTGACGGACTCAATGAAGTTACCGCCGACACCAGGGCAAAAATCTGTCAGTTTGCCGAAAGCTATTTTCGGGGTAACATCATCATGACCACCCAACCCCTAGAGTGGACACCACCCTCAACAGCCAAAATATATAAATTGCTGCCCCTTGAAGAACCACAAATTCAGCAATTTCTGATTTCCCGTCAGCCACGACTGCCCAAAAATGCCAAAGTTCAAGGTACTGATTATGAGCAAGCCACTGCTAGTTTTTTAACCAAAGCCCTCAGTAATCAGCAATCACCACAGGAATTAGGCGCGATTGAGAAGGTTCTCTCTAATCCAATGGATTTAACTGTGGTAGCCCTGATGCTATCCCAAGGTGAATACCCCGATTTATTTCACTTGCAACAACATCAATATCAATTGATGGCAGCAGAATATTTGCAAGAGTGGAACCAGGAATTTCCCCTGAAAAAATTCTCCGATGCTGTCTATCAAATGCGGCTGAATGATGAGCAAGCGTTACCTGCGGATGAATTTTACCAGGTATTACAGTCATTGGAAGACGATAAATATAAAATGGTTGTCAGCCGTCAGTGGCAAGACGAAAAAGGCGAAGCCAAGAGAGAATGGTACTTCCGCCACGATAAGATTATGGATTTCTTTTTGGTGCAGAACTTTCTCGGCGAGAGTGAGGAAGCTAAAAACCGTCTCCTTGACCACATGGACGACCCCCGTTTTCGTGGTGTCTACTTTTTGCTAGCAACTTTACTCCCGTTAGATGCAGCGAAAGAACTGAAGGAAAAATTAGTTCAATACGCCGCCGATACCAAAGACCATACTGTGAGTGATACCTTTGTGCAATTGTTGCGGCCAAGAGCGTGATATTAATTCGTAATTAATAAAGAGAGTTATAGGCTGAGGGCAAATTCTTGATTCAATTAAAATGAGTCTTTGATACTGGTGAATGAGTATTTGAACTGGATGAATCCACCTTTTAGCTCCGTTAACGAGTATTTGAACTGGATGAATCCACCTTTTAGCTCCGTTAACGAGTCTTTGAACTGGATGAATCCACCTCTGAACTCCGTTAACGAGTATTTGAACTGGATGAATCCACCTTTTAGCTCCGTTAACGAGTCTTTGAACTGGATGAATCCACCTTTTAGCTCCGTTAACGAGTCTTTGAACTGGATGAATCCACCTTTTATCTCCGTTAACGAGTCTTTGAACTGGATGAATCCACCTTTGAACTCCGTTAACGAGTCTTTGAACTGGATGAATCCACCTTTTAGCTCCGTTAACGAGTCTTTGAACTGGATGAATCCACCTTTTAGCTCCGTTAACGAGTCTTTGAACTGGATGAATCCACCTCTGAACTCCGTTAATGAGTCTTTGATATTAAATATATTGCGATCGCAGCTTAAAACAGATAAATTTAGGCAGAGCGATGTCTGACCACAAACCGCTCTACATCTACGCCGACACCAGCCAAATCAACGACTACAGAAATATCTAGCGATCGCAGATGTTCTGCATTCCCATTCCAGAGAGCATCAGCAGTTTAGGCGAATCAAACACGCCAGTACTAAGAGGTTGTTTGAAAAGTGTTTCGCTGTGATTTTAGGCACTTATTGATCCCCCCTAACCCCCCTTAAAAAGGGGGGAACCGGAATCAAAGTCCCCCTTTTTAAGGGGGATTTAGGGGGATCTAAAACGTTTTGCTACCAAGAAGACAACTTTTCAAACATCCTCTAAGAATAACTTCCTGATTTACAAAGGTTTGGTGCATCGTCATGAGCGGAAACTAGATTTCCAATTTTGGAAATAAGAAACATTACTGCCTTTAAATACTGCGAAATAACTGAAATAAAAATCTGACCTTTCACGTCATCTAGAAAAACTAATGCTAAACCTAAACCCTCAGCAAGCTTTCTTACTAGGGAATAGAAGCGAAGTTTTCTAGATAAGAGTAAAAAGTCAGATATTAAAATGAGTGGAAAAAGAGATTGTGTTTGTCCTACTACCAGGTAGAATTAATGCTCAGTTCACCTGGAACTAAGCTTAATAAATGGGCAAAGGAATTAATCACGACCCCAGCTGCGATCGCGCTCATAGCGACGGTTATTGTCATAAATGTTGCGAAGGTTATTATCGCGGTCATCGCGACGATTGTTATCGCGGTCATAGCGACGGTTATTATCGCGGTCATAGCGACGATTATTATCGCGGTCATAGCGACGATTGTTATCGCGGTCATAGCGACGGTTATTATCGCGGTCATAACGGCGATTATTATCGCGGTCATAACGGCGATTATTATCGCGGTCATAGCGACGATTGTTATCGCGGTCATAGCGACGGTTATTATCGTCACGAATGTTCCGAAGGTCGTTCTGGCGGTCATAGTCACCATTTCTGTGGTGACGACTATGAAGTTCGTACTTCCCATCATCATTGCGTTGAGAGATGTAGTTATCTAACTCAGCAAGATAAGATGCTGGTGTATTAGCATCAGCTTTTGGAGAAATAGCCAAAGCTGAAGCAGAAGCTATCAAGCCTGCGAGCAAAATAGAAGTAAAGCGGTTCATGATGTGACTCAAAAATTGTTGATAGTAATTTATGCAAGTCCAGTCTGTTTAGGAAGAGCAGATTCCACAAGTCTTTAAATCAATCCTAACAGTGTTGAATAACTCGAAAAGTTTTCTTGAGTGTGGTGATTGAGAAAAGTTTTGTTGTTTGTGATACTTTCTGACCTGCAAAATCTAGTGAAAAGTTAAAATTAAAATGGATTTTTAAACTGGAGGAATCCACCTTTAAACTCCGTTAATAAGTCTTCAAGACTCATGAATTCACCTGATAACTCTGCTTTCTGCTTCTCCTGTTCCCTCAGTTACCCTGCTTTCTTTGAAAGATTCTACTACAGATGGAAAGGAAATTTGAGGAAATCACTCGCCTCACCGATGCCTTCTGCTCTCAACATCTCAACACAGAATATGCAGAGATGTCGCGCCAGTTCGCGGTTGATCTGTGCCACAAGCGTCCCTCGCCCCTAGCAACTGGGCAAGCCAAGTCATGGCCTTGTGGTATCCGTCCACGCCCTCGGTATGGTTAACTTTCTCTACGACTCCTCCCAGACTCCCATATTAAAGCTAGCGAACTCTACCAAGTCTTTGGCGTAGCGGAAAGTACCGAACAGAGGAAATCCAAAGCAATTCGGGACGCAATGAAAATGAGCTACTATGACACGGCTTGGTGTTTGCCCAGGCGACTAGATAAGCATCCAACTGCTTAGTTAATTTCCGTCAATGGATTACCTATGGATGCGCGTTATACTCAGAGCGAAATTCAAGAAAAGGCATTCCGCACAGGTTTAATTCCCTATTTACCACTGATAAACGATTCCCAGGAGTGATTACTCCTGAATCAACAAGCCCTACTTGAAAATGAACAACCCGCTTTCAGCTAGAATTTTCTTTGCTCCCGATAAAACTGCTGTAGCTCAAAGACCATAAAAAAATGTGGGTATACGAAATTAAGATCGAGCAACTTTTATCTGCTGCCTATCTGTTATTATCAATTCTGTTCAAGTCAGACAGAAGTTATTCTTGGAGATAAACAATGGGCAATAAATATGATGTTTATGGTGTAGGTAATGCCTTAGTAGATATAGAATACGAAGTATCTCTAGAATTACTGCAAGAGTTAAAGATTGATAAAGGTGTAATGACACTCCTAGACGAAGAGAGTCAAAATCATATTTTGGAAAATCTCAAAAATCTTCATTGCCATAAGAGTTGTGGAGGGTCAGCCGCTAACACGATAGTGGCAATTAGTCAACTAGGAGGAAAAGCTTTTTATTCCTGCAAAGTGGCTAATGACGAATTTGGAGACTTTTACATAGAAGATTTACTCAACTCTCAGGTAGATACCAACTTAAAAAATGGCGACCGCCAATCAGGAATTACAGGTAAATGTTTAGTGTTAGTAACTCCCGATGCAGATCGCACCATGAATACATTTTTGGGAATTACTGAAGAATTTTCTACACAAGAATTAGTATCATCAGCGATCGCTAATTCAGAATACATATATATAGAAGGATATTTAGTGACTTCTCCCACAGCAAAAGAAGCAGCTATAAAGGCTAGAGAAATAGCTGAAAAAGCGGGAGTAAAAACTACCATGTCCCTATCTGATTACAACATGGTGAAATTTTTTAAAGATGGGTTATTAGACATCATTGGGCCTGGTTTAGACTTGATTTTTGCTAATGAAAGTGAAGCATTAGAACTAGCAGATACAGAAGATTTTCAAGTAGCTGTAGACAAACTAAAAACCCTGAGTAAGAAATTTGCCATTACTCGCGGTGCCAAGGGGTCAGTAGTATTTGACGGTCAGAAATTAATCGAAATCACTGCACCTCAAGTAAAAGCTGTAGATACAGTGGGAGCAGGAGATATGTATGCAGGAGCTTTCCTCTATGGAATTACCCAAGGTATGAGCTATGAAGAAGCCGGAAAATTAGCATCGGCCGCAGCTTCTAAGATTGTTACATCCTATGGGCCAAGATTAAAAACTGAGGAATTAAAGGCATTAGTTACTGCTTAGAGGGTGTTTGAAAAGTTTTGAGAGGTCAACTTTTATGCCAAGTATAAGCCTTCGCAACCAGCTATTTGTTGCACTTACCGGATCTAAAGCTTGGGTAAGGTTGAGTGGGGTAGATCAATACCCAATGTGTGAAGAGATACGACAAGTAATTAACAATGGTAATACTTTTACCGCTAATATTCAGTCCCTAATAACAACTTTAAATGCCTGGGAAGAGATGTCCAAAAGCACAAACTTCAAAGACGGCTAAAAAATCGGTGTTGCTAGATTCGCATAATGGATGATGATACCATCCTAGAAGGAGCGGTGGAAGCCGCAGTCTTTCTTCAAGAGAGCAGCTAAATTTCTTTGCCCTAACTTAGAGCGATTGTCCAAGGTTTTTCAGATCGTGGAAAACCATAAGGAGAAATCCCAATGAACTACGACATCAAAGACAAAACCATTTTGGTTACGGGCGCAAATCGCGGCATCGGCAAGGCGATAGTTGAGTCGTTTATTGAACACGGAGCCACCAAAGTCTATGCGGCTGTTCGTCAGCTCAACAGTGTCTCCTCATTGGTTGAACAATACGGCTTACGGGTAGTACCAATTCAAGTTGATTTAGGCGATCCCCAATCTATTGTTGCTGCTGCTCAAACTGCCCCAGATGTGCAAATAGTTGTCAATAATGCAGGAGTCTTTCAAGCTGGAACTCCCCTAGCTGAGGATGCGATCGCCGCTCTCGAATTTCAGATGAAGATCAATGTATATGGATTGATCTACATGGCTCAGGCGTTTGCCCCGGTACTCAAAGCCAATGGAGGTGGTGTCTTTGCCCAAATCAATTCTGTTGCTTCGCTCAAAGGTTTCCCCGACTCTGGTACTTACTGTGCCTCAAAAGCTGCGGCCTATTCAATCACCCAGGCATTACGAGAACTATTGAGTGAGCAGGACACGCTTGTGCTAAGTGTTCACCCTGGCCCGATTGCTACGGATATGAGCGATGCGGCAGGAATGAGTGAGGTTGCACAGCCACCAAGACTTGTGGCAGACGGGATAATAAAAGCTCTCAAAGCTGGGGATTTTCACGTCTTTCCTGACTCGGTGGCTAAACAAATGGGCGATGCTTATAAAAGCTTTGCCCAAAATGTCGTTGAGGTGTCATCAAGTTAACTATATTGCAGGGTCATGAAGTTGGGTGTAGGGGGTAGGGTGCAGGGTGTAGTGAAGACGGCATTGGTAGGGCTTGAAACCTTGGGCCTTTGCAATCGCCTTAAAAGACGGGGCTTTTACCCAAGGGTTGTTGGGGCTATTTTCCTCTACACCCCACACCCTATACCCCACACCCGCCCCAGCGGGGCTTGGTAACGCTCTAGACAAGGAAATCTGGGTGTTAAACAGCAAGCCCAAACTCTTCTCGATTGATGAACAAACCAATCACAGTATCATGCATCAAATCTATTTAAAATAGGAAATCACAATACTGAATTTATCACAGCGATATGGCGCGAATCTTATACTATGCACAGCGTTCACCTTACGCTCGGAAAGTGAGAATTGTCCTGGCAGAGAAGCAGCTACCTTACGAACCCAAAGAAACAGACATTAACAATAAATCTCCAGAATTCTTAAGTTTATCTCCCATTGGGAAAGTTCCGGTATTGGTGGATGAAAATGACCTCGTTTTTTGGGATTCAACGTTGATTGTGGAGTATCTAGACGAGACTTATCCTCAGCCGGGTTTTTATCCTAGCAATCGCATTGAGCGTTTGTATTGTCGTCAGGGAGAAGAGTTAGCAGACAGTTTGATAGACAATGTTGTGGGATTGTGGTACGAAACCCGTAAAGGAAATCAAGCTGATTTTGGCACCCAAGCTAAATATCAGTCCAGCATTAATCGCCTTTTAAGTGTTTTTGAGCAAAAGTTGACTAACTCAGCCTATTTATTAAATGAAACTCTAAGTGCTGTTGATGTGGCAGCTATATCAGGGTTGGGTTACTACAGCCTCAGATTTGGCAATAATTGGCAGCAAGAGTATCCTAAATTGAGGCAATGGTTTGAGGTATTGCACCAACGTAAGTCGGTTGACTCTACCATGCCAAAAGCATAAAGCAATTTAGCTTACTTTAATTGACTTTCAGTTTTTGGCGTTGCATAAATGCGGGTTGATTTAGCCAAATACAGGTATTCCTCTATACTTTAGATAATGAAGTAACAATCGACCTACAAACTGCTTGGATCATGAGGCGATTGAGTTATTCAAGTTCAGGTAGACAAAGTTTTGCGTAGGCGTAGCCCGTCGTAGACATCGCTACTTGTCCCTAGATCAACACTTCCCACGGTAAATGCTAAATTTTATTTAGCCACCCAGCAGGAGTTTTCTTTTTCTTATGTGGTTCTGGTCTGGCGATTCAGTAGAACAAGAATTATTTGATTTGTACGCTCCCGCCCTGCAATCGCTCGGCGTAAATTTCAGTGACGAGCAACTCCAAGACACCCTAGAAGCATCCAGCTATTGTTTAGAAGATGCTTTCAGGAGCGCGATTGTTTATATACTCTGGCTCGAAGAAAACCTAAAGCCGATCTACCCGACTGCGATACTAATCGAGGCACTGGCAAATCAATGGCGCACCAAGTACTGGAAGCCGGAGTATTTAGAACTTGAACAGTTGCTTTCCCGTGGAAAGCGCTGGTGGAGGGCAGCAGTGGATAAGTGGGGTTACGACGAGCGTAATCAACTGGTTGCAGACATATTTTACGACCGCGGGCAGGAATTTATTAAGTTCCGAAATGGTAAAGAAATTTTAGTTGACACTGCTTATAAGTGGGGATGGGATCGAGTCGCAGATTATGCATCCCCGTTCTTAGAAAGTAATCGATCGCTGCGCGGTATCAATGCAAGGGAATCTTGATCTACACCTTCCACAAGTAATTTCCAGTCACAGAATCATTATCACTGTAGTATTATAAGCCTTAAGAGATTTGTTAGTTTCGTTCCTGAGTAGTATTGAATATCGGGAGAATGAGTAACCTTATCTACAACGAAACCAATTTTCATTCCAGATGTATAGGTGACTCCGGAACGGGTAGTTTGTTCAATGCGAATTTCATACTCAACAGGTTGCCCTGGTTGAAGCCAAGAATCAAAGCGATCGCCCAAATTGATCTGATAAGCATCGGCCCAGTGAGGATAGGGTCGATGTGGAACAAGTGGGTAAGACATCTCGCTGACTTTGGAGTTGTTCTGGGACAAAATAATTGTCAATTTAACCGTTTTTAACTCGCCCAGAAGCTTACCTTCATCTAAAAGAGTAAAATTGCGGGGATCGGGGAAGCGATCAAATCCTTTAAATTTAAAACGTCCTAAACGTTTAGGGTGAATACCTCCAGTAATTGCAATTTCGGTTTGGTTTTGCGAATTATTAAGTTTATATTCCAATGTGCCTGGAATATAAAATTGCAATTTCCCCGATTCAGTAATTTCAGCTTTTAGCGGAGGATCTCCTAAATCTTGTGGGCGTTTAACAGTTTGCCAAGACACTTTAAAAGAACTTTGGACGGTTTCTAATAAACGATAACTATCTCGGACATCCGAACCAGTACCAAGTAGACTCCGTAGTCCCGTTTTTTTCGACAAATTTTTCTTGATCAGCCCAATGCTTCGATCGACTAACAGGCTAACGCGATTGCTATAACTAATTTGTTCTTGAGAAATTTCTCTACCCTTGACTAACAATACTTGACCGTAACTACCAGGTTCCCCATCTCTACCGTTGCGTCCCGGTTGACCAATAAGGCCATTCTCACAAGTAAAATTTCTCTGCTGTGATAGACCAATATATTTCCAGCCATAGCGGTAGTTTGGATCTAAATTTGGAAGCTGCTGGGGTCGATTTTGTTGTTCGTCATAGAATGCATCACCCGAACAGCGAAATAATTCTCTTTTAATTTCTTTCCACTCGGCATTAGCTACATTGATTTGTTGCACCATCAATGCCCAAGTGCAATAATTTACAGTCCAGCGCGGTTGAGTACAGTTACATCCACTACCTGCTTGTCCGCCCTTTCCTGCAACACCTGCCCTCCCGCCCCGATTGCGTAACACCACATTTTTGAGTTGAGATAATGACTCAAAGTAAACAGTAGCATTACCGCCATGACCGCCATGACCGCCATGACCACCATTACCACCATTACCGCCTTTGGCACCGCATACATTCGCTGTCACATTCTGGGGCTGTTGGCATCCAGAAGCTTGTTCGCCAGAAATAGCAGATTCTCCCGCTTCGCCATCCGTACCGGAGAGGTCAATCGTTTGTAGTTGTTCGCTAGCGCGAATTATTTGCTTGGTAGCAGAGTTCCCATCTCGTCCAGACCGACCATCTACACCATTTCTACCAGCTTGTCCAAAAGTTTGTACTTCAGCAGCAACAACATTGACAGGCAGACTGTTAATAATTGTTGCCAGAAGGCATAGTTTGAGAATGTACTGAAGCGGCTGATTAATATTCACACAAGTCAAATAAATTAAATAAAACTTTCTGTCCCTAGTTATAGCGATACTAAATAAACTTCTTCAACAAGTAAAACGCCAGCTAAATATTACACGCCTCCACAACTATTACCAGTATTAAAGACTAGTTAACTATCAATCAGGTTACAAGCTTTTTATTATTTAGCAATTAACCTAATAAAACTTCATTCTCAAACTCAAATTTTTTGCAAAAACTTAAAAATTTTACAAACCTTTACAAAGATAGCCCTCAAACTACGACGAACGCTACTCATTCCACTTCACCAGCGTCCCATCCACACAAACGATACCCCACTGCGGAAACTTCGCCAATATATGGCGTTCTTCGATAGCAGCGATCGCTTCGGTGTACTCTTTTGGGTAAGTCCGTTCACTCGATTCAGACACAATTGCGGCATTTAAATCGGTGTTGTTGACCAAAAGCCTTTCACCATCAGGAAAAGTCACAATCTGCTGTGAATTATTCGGCGCGTCCCAAGAGAAATGCAATCGCCTCTAAAAAAATTTAGACAATCGAAATCATCATGGCACACAGAATATGATTGCCACACTTTCTCTTCAAGAAGCCCAATTGGATGATCCAAGGGAGAAAATTCTCTTACCTCCAACCGACCCCAACGCAGAGGTCATGGAAATCCCTGGATACAAACTCGTGTATACCAATGGAGCCTACCCAAATCCGAATAAAGAGATTGAAATGGGAAACCTAAGCGTATCGGCTCAAAAATAATGTAGTGATAAATCAGATTAGCGGCGATCGCCCCATTTTATTTGAATCCAATTCTCAACACAGTGATGACTTTAGTTTGTCACAGATGGTTGCTCTGATTGCTGATACATTCGGTATTCACATCAAGCCACACTATCAAGATACATTAAAGAAAAATCTTTTAACTCGCATCCGGGCGCTGGGATTATGCTCACTCAATGATTACTATCAGTTCTTGGTGGCAAGAAATCAATTAGTTCCTGGTGCGACAGAGTGGCAAGAACTAATCTCTTTACTCACTGTCACTGAAACTTATTTTTTTCGGGATCAGGGGCAGATGTCGCTGCTCAAAAATCAGCTGCTCCCAGAGTTAATCGGGCGCAAACGGGAGCTTGGTTTAACTCAGTGCAACGCTGCTAATGGAGAATTTTATCGGCCGACATTACGGCTTTGGAGTGCCGGGTGTTCGACTGGTGAAGAAGCTTACTCACTTGCGATTCTGGTGAAGGAACTAATCCATGACAATCAGACATGGGACATTCTAATTTTAGGCACAGATATTAATCAACCCGCGATCGCACTGGCTCAACAAGCAATTTACAGCGATTGGTCTTTTCGGACAACCACTCCAGAAATCAAAAATCGCTACTTTCGATCCTACAAACAAGGTTGGAAAATCGATCCTGCTATTCAAGCAATGGTGACGTTTCAACCTGGAAACCTGATGCAGGATAACTATCCGGCTTACGCGTCCAGCATTCACGATTTCGATTTGATTATTTGCCGCAATGTGTTTATTTATTTTGACTTCAACGCGATCGCACAAGTTATAGACAAGTTTTACTGCTCTCTGACACCAGGAGGATTTCTCCTCACAGGCCACACGGAATTACACGGACAAACAATTGAACCGTTTCAAGTCAAAAATTTTCCGCAATCTGTGGTTTATCAAAAGCATACTTCACTAGACGAGCATAGCAAAGTCTTAAATACAATAACACCTGTTGCCATTAAGAGCAGGGAAACCGAAATTTCTTCTCCCTCTCTCCCAAGCTTGGGAACGGGGTTCGACGTGAGCGCAAACACTAAAACTCTTTTAGATGCAGCCAAGGAATCGCTAATTCAAGAAGCTTATGCCGATGTCATTCAAATAGCGGAACAACTGATTGCTGTTGCCCCCCAGCACTTTCAGGCATATTGTTTGATGGCAGAAGCTTACGCGAATTTTGGCGATTACTCCCAGGCGAATCAGGCGTGTCAGCAGGCACTCCAGATCGATCCATTGGCGATCGAACCCTATCATTTGTTGGCTCAAATTGCCGAAGAGCAAGGAGATTGCTACAGTGCAAAATTATTCTTAAAACGTATTATTTATCTCGCTCCTAATTCTGTTACTGCTCACCTGGAATTGGGTTCTATATACGAACGAGAGGGAAATGAAAAACAGGCTCAAAAAACCTGGCGATCGCTTCTAGAAATTTTGCAAAATCTACCCCAACAAGCGATCGATTCCCATAACCAGCAAACCACTGCTGAACTAAAAGCACACGTTCTTAAGCACTTAAATTCAACTAGTTATGAGCCATGAATCTTATTTAATCTTTAATCTCAATCACTCACGTTATGGCATTCCGGCTACAGCCGTGCAAGAACTCTTCTTTCTGCCAGAAGTGACTGTGATCGCGGAAACTCCCAGCACAATTTTAGGCGTAATTAACTTGCGAACGAAGTTTCTGGCCGTGATGGATTTATATCACCGTTTAGAACAAGCACGTCCCCCTTTTCAATTGACTGACAGCATGATTGTCCTGGAGTGGCAAACTCAACGAATCGGAATCATCGTCAATCAAGTGGATAGCGTGCAAGCGATCGCACCCGATCGGATCGCTGCCAATGTTTGCGATCAATCAAAAGAGAGTTTGCCGGATAGATTGGTGACTGGCATTGCCAACGTTGAGGAGGGCATCGTTACATTGCTCAATCCCGAACTGTTGGTGCAACACGCCTTTATAGAGACTGTTTTCAATCTAAATTCTGATTTTAACAACGGCTCAGTCAATGACGCACTAAAACATTCCTCTGATTCAGCGCTAAATCAGGGCTTATACGATCGTTTCGATTCGCAGGAGCGACAGATTTTGCAAGAGCGAACTGAAGCTCTCCGATGTTCGATTAATGAGGAGGATTCAACATCGCTTTTGCCTCTAGCGGTTGTGGGGTTAGGGGGTGAGTACTTTGGGTTTGGCTTGGAAACGGTGCATGAGTTTACTGAGATTCACAAGATTACCCCGATTCCCTGCTGTCCGCCGCACATTGTTGGCAACATCAACTTGCGGGGCGAAATTGTCACCTTAATTAACATCAATAATGTGGTCGATCTGCCCATGAATGGGGTGCGATTGCATCAGCAAGCCGTTGTCGTGCGTTTGGATCAACGAGTGGCGGGCATTGCCGTGGATGACATTTTTGATGTGACGTATATCCATCCCTCCCAAATGACCACGGCTCCAATTGCCCTGAATTCTGCCAAGGACGACTATCTCCAGGGTGTCGCACCTTATCGCGATCGGATGATGAGCATCATCAATTTGTCTAAATTGCTCACTTCAGAGGTGTTAGTTGTCAATGAAGAAGTCTAACGCTTATAGATATAGGATTAGGTTTCGTTCCAATAAAGCCAAGCAGATTATCGATGAGATTCAAAGCAAACTGGCAGAGATAACGCAGCCGAGAAACTACAGAATAAAGTCCGATCGCAAAGATTACAAATGATAGAAATATTGGGAAATCCTTGAACTCATTCACTCACAAGAGATAACAAGATGCAAAGTAAGCGAAATTGGAAACTGAGATACTGGATTATGGGCAGCTATGCGGTTCCCATTCTGGCGTTGGTAATTTCTGCGGGGCTGATATTTATGAATATCAACCTGGTGAGTCAGCGAGCGCAAGATTTAGTTTCTTCCTATAACGTTAATTCAGCGATTAATGCCCTTGCCACGAATGTACAAAGAGGTTCTAAGTCAGTTCGGGGCTATTTGTTAGAAAAAAATCAGACATCCTTTGACGAATACCAAAAATCTCAAAGAAGCTTCAACGAGCTTTTGTCAAAGCTAATGTCGCTTGCCAGAACAGACCAAGAGCGACAGTCATTAACCAGGCTAGAGGGGCTGCTAAATAATTTAATGGTTGTCGAGGATGATTTGATTGGCAAAGTGAATCAAAGCAAGGTTCAGGAAGCTATTGAAACCTGGAGTAACGAAAATGCCCGCAGTATGGTTGATGACCTGACAAGTGCGATCGATGAAGTTCAGCGCCGAGAAGACCAGAATGTGATTGTGGCTGCCAAGCAACAGCAAGCAGCGCTTGATAGACTCAAGCTAACCATCCTGTCCGCGACTGGATTTTCCTTGCTGTTGTCGGTTTTGACTGGCATCTGGATAATTAGCCGCACTGCTCAACGGATAAATCAATCAGCCAGTGCGATCGCCACCTCGACGGCTGAAATTGCCGCCACAATCGAGCAACAAGAGCGCACTGCCAACCAACAGGCAGTCTCGGTCAGCGAAACCACCACTACAATGGACGAACTCAGCGCCTCTGCCCAACAGTCTGCCCAGCAAGCATCCACTGCCTCAACCAGTGCTCAACAGGTCTTAAATTTGGCAGATCAAGGCAATCAATCACTGAACCGCACCCTGGAAGGAATGGCAGCCTTGAGCCACAGAGTCAGTGCGGTAGCAGACCAGATGCTTCGTCTGAACGAACAAACAAAGCAAATTGGCAGTATTTCCGGGTTGGTGAGTGACTTGGCAAATCAAACCAATATGCTAGCGCTAAATGCGGCAGTAGAGGCAGTCCGCGCCGGGGAACAAGGCAAGGGCTTTGCAGTCGTCGCCGCCGAAATTCGCAAACTGGCAGACCAGAGCAAGAAATCGGCTGAAAAAATTAATGTGCTGGTCAATGATATTCAATCCGCCATCAACTCAACCGTTGTGATGACAGATGAAAGTACAAAAACTGCTCAACAGGGGGCGGCAATAACTAAGCAGACGGTGGAGGTCTTTACCAGTGTTACCGAGTCCGTCAACCGGATGGTGTTGAATATTCAGCAAATCTCGCTAAACGCTAGCCAGCAATCCACTGCGGTTCAGCAAATTTTACAGGCAATGAATGCACTTAATAGCTCTGCTAGAGAAACAGCCATCGGCATCAGTCAGACTCGCATTAGCACTCACCAACTCAATGATGCAGCCGACAAATTACAGAGTGTTGTGTAATCAATCAGAGGCGGGGGGCAGGGGGAAATGACCCCTTCCTCCTGCTGTGAAGCTTACTAGTTTTTTAGAGTTACAGCGTAACGATGCAACAAAGGTGCAGGTCGATGCAACAAAGGTGCAGGTCGATGCAACAAAGGTGCAGGTCGATGCAACAAAGGTGCAGGTCGATGCAACAAAGGTGCAGGTCGATGCAACAAAGGTGCAGGTCGATGCAACGAAGGTACAGGTCGATGCAACAAAGGTGCAGGTCGATGCAACAAAGGTGCAGGTCGATGCAACAAAGGCGCAGATCAAGAGACTTGTGTGTACACCGTAGCTTTATGGGGTCAATCTAAAATCCAAAATTGTGTGATGGCAATATCTGGAAATCCTTGAACTCGTTCACTCACAAAAGATAACAACAATATGGAAAGCAAGCGATCGCCATTCAACAAATTGTCTCTGCCATGAATGACCTGAATATTGCTGCGCGTGAAACTACCAGTGGCATTAGCCAGATCCGCTCTGGTACTAAACAACTAAACGAGTCAGCGCAAGCACTCAAGGCAACCATTTAATGAAGAGGAAAAGGGGCAGGGAGCAGGGAGCAGAGGGGAATGGAAAAAGAACCAATTAAAGACTTGGAAGTATACAAAATGAGCTTTGATGTCGCCATGAAAATCTTTGAACCGTCAAAGAAGTTTCCTGGGTATGAAGCCCCGTCCTTCTTTGTCCGCTTGAACTGGGGCGGAGTACAAGCTCTGTCTCAGTTTTTCCCCCAGCAAAGTGCCCCCTGCTCCCTTGCCTCTTTTGACAACCGAGTTCTAGGCATTCTACTACCCACAATCAAAAATCCATCCCCCAGCAAAGTGCCCCCTAACCCCTGAGATAACACCATGATGATCGATGATGAAGAACTGAGAGACGTTTTCAAAGTAGCCAGCGAAGAACATCTGCAAAACCTGGATGATGGATTACTGCATCTGGAAAACCATCCCGACGATCTGGCTGTCCTGGAAGCCTTGATGCGAGAGGCGCATTCACTCAAAGGCGATGCCAATATGCTAGGAATCAAAGATATAGGCACTCTGGCACATCAAATTGAGCATGTTTTGACTCAACTCAAGCAACAAGAAAACCCTGCGTCCTCGTTGGGCAATGGTACAACAGACTCACCCTATGAACGCCTCGCTCATGCGATCGCCGCTATCCGCAAACTCGTTCATGAAGCCGTCACCGGAGAACCTGCCAGGGTTGATACCTTTTCTGTTCTGGCCGAATTGATGGGAGCGCAACCGGGAAAAAGGGAAGATAACTCAATTCAGGAACCAGAAGTCAACAGTATTGAAGTCATAAATACAGTAAAAAACAATACTGTTGATAAGAATCAACAGCCAAAGGAAAACGGAGCAATCCAAAATCCAAAATCCAAAATCGTTCGACTGAGCGCAGCCGAAGTCCAAAATCCAAAATCCCCCACCAATAGCTACCGCATCGAAACCATCCGCGTTGGCACTCGCCACCTAGATACATTGATGACGCAAGCCGGGGAGTTAACTGTAACCAAAATTCGGATTGCTCATCGGCTGGGAGAAATTGAGGCGATCGCCAATCTGTGGGAAGAATGGAATCGAGATTTATTCACTAATCGGTTTGCGTTCAGCCGAGAGCAACAAGGTGATGTCGCCCTGCAACGTCTAGAAACTTTTCATCATCACTCTGAAAAACGATTAGAGCAATTGGGCCATTTGGTGAAAACCTTGCAGAGTTCCCTTTCAGAAGACACAACCCGACTGGAACAACTAAGTAGCGATCTAGAAGAGGGGATTCGTACCCTGCGATTGCTACCCTTTGCAACGATTTTCAACCTCTTTCCTCGGATGGTGCGCGATCTGGCGCAGCAGCAGGGAAAATTGGTGGAGTTGATCCTAGAAGGCAAAGACACCCTTGCCGACAAACGCCTGTTGGAAGAAATGAAAGATCCGCTAATGCACATCCTGCGGAATGCGATCGATCACGGGATTGAGCCACCACAGGAACGGGAACGGCTAGGAAAACCAACAACGGCAACGATTCGGCTCAGGGCTTACCAGACTCCCACTAACATTGTGCTGGAAATCAGTGATGATGGCAGGGGACTTGACCTGGATAAAATCAAACAAATAGCGGTGAAACGGGGCATTTGCGGGGAGGAAGAATCGGCAGCAATGACTCCCAGCCAGATCCAAGCGTTGATCTTCGCACCGGGGTTTTCAACAGCCCCCCTGGTGACAGAAGTCTCAGGACGGGGTGTGGGGTTGGATGTGGTGCAAACCAATGTCGAGAAATTGAAAGGTACGATTGAGGTAGAATCGTTTCCCGGACTGGGATGTACACTGCGCGTCAATCTCAGTATCACCTTGGCAACCGCCCATGTCTTGATTGTGCAAGTGAACCAAACGCCCTATGCCATCCCAGTGGAGTTTGTGCAAACCGCCTGTTTGATCAAGTCAGAAGAGATTTTTCCCTTGGAGGGACGTGACACAATAATTCGGGATGGCCAACCCATTTCGATTGTGCAGTTGGCCGATCTATTAGAACTGCCCCCGATGCCATCTGGATTAACTCAAGAAACGGCACTTTCCTGTATTATTCTTCAGGTTGGGCAAGCACAACTGGGTGTAGTGGTAGATGCCTTAGTGGATGAGCAAGATGTAGTAATTAAACCCCAAAGTCAGTTACTTAAACGAGTCCGCAATGTTTCTGGAGCAACAATTTTAGGTACTGGAGATGTGTGTATGGTGCTGAATCCCCAGGATTTGGTAAAGTCAGCCCGATCGCGATCGCAGTCCATTTCTTCTACCCAAACTCGTCAACTTGCACCCACAAAACCAACCGTCTTATTAGTCGAAGATTCTATTGCCACACGCACGCAAGAAAAGCGGATTTTAGAAACCGCAGGCTATCAAGTAATTACTGCTGTGGATGGTTTGGATGGATTGAACAAACTGCGATCGCACACCGTTGATGCCGTTGTTAGCGATGTACAAATGCCAAATCTCGATGGCTTAGGGTTAACTGCCAAAATCCGCCAATATCAAGAATATAGCGAACTTCCAATTATCCTGGTTACTTCCCTTGCCAGCGATGAAGATAAACGTCGGGGTGCGGAAGCCGGAGCCAATGCCTACATTATCAAAGGCAGCTTTAATCAAGAAGCCTTGCTGTCAACCCTCAAACGGTTAGTGTAGAGGTTTTCAGATGAATGAACAATAATTATCTCGTAAAAATCTCAACTTATAGCAACAGCCAAGGTGATTAGGACATCAACAGATGATAAAACTTAGACACAAAAAGACTTTTCACCCAGTCCCCAGTCCCCAGTCCCCAGTCCCCAGCCCCCAGTCCCCAGTCCCTTGCTATACTGTCAATTGATGAAAAACTCTGCCCCGATTCGCGTCTTTCTGGTGGAGGATTCGCTCGTCGCCTTAACCATCCTCAAGCGGATTCTGGCGAGTTCCCCGGAAGTGGATGTGGTGGGAACTGCTCCCAATGGTGTAGAAGCATTGGAGCGAATTCCAGCCGCACAGCCCCAGGTAATCTGCACTGATTTACACATGCCCAAAATGGATGGACTGGAACTAACCCGCCGGATTATGGCAGACTATCCCCGCCCCATTCTAGTAATCAGCACCTCCGTCAACACTCAAGAAGATTCCCGTAATGTTTTTAAACTGCTGCAAGCGGGTGCTTTGGATGTTTTTCCCAAACCCAGCATTGACTCACTTTCAGACTATGAACAGGTTAAGCACGAATTAATCAACCGGATCAAAGTTCTGGCAGGGGTTACAGTCTTTACTCGCCACACTTCCCGAACTGCGACGGTAGAACCTAGAACGCATCCTGTTAGCCCTAAAAAAAAGCCAGAACTATTTAGCCCAAAACCTGTCAGTAACTCGCAATTCCCCATTCGTAATTCCCCGTTCTCCCTGCCTAAAGTCGTGGCGATCGGAGCCTCCACAGGCGGCCCCCAGGCATTGTACACGATTCTAAAACAACTGCCTGCAAACTTTCCCGTACCCATTCTGTGCGTCCAACATATCAGCGAAGGATTTCTGCAAGGACTGGTAGATTGGCTAGCAGCAGAATGTTTCCTGCGCGTGACGATCGCCCAACCGGGAGAATTTCCCAAACCGGGTACTGTCTACTTTGCTCCCGAACGACAACACCTGCAACTCGACACTCAAGGGCGATTAACCACCGTCAGCACCCCTGCCGTTTCCGGGCATCGTCCCTCCGTTACAGCTTTGTTTCAAGCCGTTGCCACCTGCTACCCACGCTCGGCGGTTGGTATTTTGCTGACTGGCATGGGACGAGATGGCGCAGATGGATTACAAGCGATCGCCCAAGCCGGAGGCACTACCATTGCCCAGGATGAACAAACCTGCGTTGTCTTCGGAATGCCCAAAGAAGCGATCGCTCTGGGAGCCGCCCAACATATTTTGGCGATCGGCGAAATTGCTCCCATGCTATTGAATCGAATCTGCTACATCAACTCTAAACATTCTTAGACATCTTTTGTCCATTTGACGTTTTATCTCTGTGTAATATCTAGGAGCCAATAAATTTTCGTACAGCTTCGCGCAATTGTTCAGCATCAAAAGGTTTGATCAGATATTCTGTTGCACCCGCCAGATGACCCTTCACCCGGTCGAAGGGGGAATCTTGAGAAGTCACCATAATCACAGGCAAATGCTGAAATTGCGGCAGGCTCCGCACCGTGCGGCAAAACTCCAACCCGTTTACATCCGGCATCTGCACATCCAATAGCAAGACTGAAATCGGTTGATGATAAATGATCGACAGGGCATCAAGTGCGTTAGCGGCTGTTATTACTTGATAGCCCGGTTCTAACGCTCGTTTAATCATTTGATGAATCACAGGGCTGTCATCAAGCGCGAGAACAATCGGTGAGCTTGTCGTACCATTAGACATACTTTACAAGTCGATGAGTTTATCATCGTTGGCGTTTAGCCTAGCATTCCCAAAGTAAGACTTGAACAATTGATATTTTGATAATTTTATACACACTTCAAGTACTTTTAACCAGAGGCTCAACCGGAATTTGAATCCAGAACTCGCTGCCTTTTCCAAGTTCTGAGGAGCATTTTAAAATGCCGCCATGTTTTTCAACCACAATTTGATAGCTGATGGACAGCCCCAGCCCGGTTCCCTTACCGATGGGTTTGGTCGTAAAGAATGGATTGAACAGTTTTTGCTGGGTTGTTTCTGTCATCCCAGATCCGTTATCTCGAATCCGAATCACTACACTATCTGCGTGGGAGGGTTGGGATAGATCAGAACTACCCGATTTTTCTCTACTAATGAGTTCTGTTTGAATGGTAATGATCGGATTAGGCGTTTCATCTAAGGCATCGACCGCGTTACCCAAAAGATTCATAAATACTTGATTCAATTGCCCCGCATAACAATCAACAGGCGGTAAATTTTCGTATGCTTTAATCACCTGAATCTCAAACTTGGCACTAGTTAATTTCAAGCGACTCTTCAAAATTAACAACGTGTTGTCAATCCCTTCATGGATATTTACAGGTTTCATCTCGGCTTCATCCAGGCGCGAGAAGTTCCGCAGAGACAGGACAATTTGCCGAATTCGTTCTCCACCCATTTGCATCGACGACAATAGATTAGGCAAATCTTGCATTAAGAAATCAAGATCGATGGACTCTATCTTTTCCTGAATAGCATCAGTTCCATTGGGATAGGTTGCCTGATAAAGATGCAATAGTTCCAGCAAATCCCGAACATAGTTGGTTGCATAAGCAATATTACCGTTAATAAAGTTGACTGGGTTGTTGATTTCGTGGGCAACTCCGGCCACCAATTGTCCCAGGCTCGACATCTTCTCTTGCTGTACCAGTTGCATTTGGGTTTGCTGTAACTGGCTCAGGGCGTTTCCTAAATAGGTGGCTTGAGTTTGAGCGGCAAAGGCGGTTGCTCGTGTTTGGGCAAGTAGTTCTGCCTGATCGAGAGCGATCGCTACTTGATCGGTGACAGCTTTGAGTAACCGGACTTCGCTATCAGTCCATTGGCGCGAACCGCGACAGTGATGGCAAATAATAGCACCCAATTGACCAGAATGGGTTCTCAGTGGCAGCAACAGCACCGAGGTTACTGTCAGTTGATGCAGTAGGGCGCGATCCTCCGGGGTGAGTGCCTCTGAGGTAGTAGAAACATCCTCAATCCTTAGCATATCTAGATTTAAGATAGTTTCTGCCAGAACTGAGCCTGGACTAAGGGAAAGTTCCCCCAACGCCATTTGAATCTCTGGGTTAGTCGCTTCGTGAGTCACCATAAAGTTGAACCGATCTTTGTTGGGCAGACACCACACAAAGTCACAGCGATCAACTTGCAACAGAGTATGAATCTCATTTACTGCCGTTTGTAAAATCGTGTCCAGATCCAGAGAATTACGGATTTGATTTGCCAGATTAAACAGAATTGAATCTTGTTGACCAACCAATTCCTGAGTAATCAATTGCTGTTTTAGTTGTTTGATTTCCGGGATCATTTGACGCAGCTTCGTGGTGTTGCGCTTTAGCTCCAATTGCGCTATTACTTGGTGGCTGAGTGTCTGCAATCCTTTCCGTTGTTTCTGGCTCAGATCGCGCGCTTCAAAGTCCATGACGCAGAGTGTACCCAGGACACAACCACCAGTTGTTACCAGGGGGACTCCGGCATAAAATCGGATATTAGGAGCATTTATAACGAAGGGATTGGTGGCAAAGCGGGGATCAGCCAAGGTATCTGGAATCACAAATACATCTGACTGGCGAATGGTGTAGTTACAAAACGTGAGGTCTCGTCGAATTTCTGTTAATGTGATTCCCACCTTAGACTTAACCAACTGGCGCTCGGCTCCGATAAAACTCACCAGTGCCATTGGAGTTTGGCACAGATCGGCCGCCAGTGCTGTCAAGTCATCTAATGCCCGATCCGGTACAGTATCCAAACCCTGAAACTGATACACTGCTTTGAGGCGTGTCAGTTCGCTGGTGCAGGGCATCGTTGTGCAGGGGAGCATGGAATCAAGTAATAAATCAGGGATTTTCATAGTTTTTTTTTATATTTGGGTGCGATCGCTAATTTGACAGCGAAACAGGTGCATTTGCAATCGCTACTCTAAGTTTTTCTGAAGCTTTAGATTTCATAAACTCTTATTTGGTAGCAATATTTTAAATCAAATTATGAATGCGAGTTCAAGTATAACGCCGTTCACTTCGATGCTGTTAATGGCAGGTGGATTGTAAAACTTATCCAGCCCTGACTGCTTGTGACTTCAATTGTGCCTTGGAGATATTGCACTAGCTTTTTCACCAAAGTTAACCTCTAATCCTGTACCACTATTTTGTCCAATTTCGCTTTGAGTCATTTGGGAAGACGAGTCAAAAATGAAAGTGTTTTAGTGTTGGAGGTTCTGGAGTTGGAAATACTATCAGAATGCAACAAAGAAGCAATGCCACAATGCTGTAAGTGATTCTACAAAATAAAATTTTGACTAAAAAGCCTTGTTCGGTAAGGAGAAACAAAGCATTAGTGAGACCCGAAACACTGACAACGATACCAGTATGATCGATCGTAATTGATCTCCGCTTTTTAGTTGAATTGAGACTAAATTAGTACATTTGACCTAATCATTCAAGCCTTAATTGAGGTTATGGAGAATAGAAAAAACGTAAAAATTTTATAGGTTAAAGCTTCAAAACACAACTATTCCAAGCTGGACAGAATTTCTTCAGTTAGCGATCGCGCTTACCAAGATACTGCTTGCTCCGTAAGGGGAAAATTGGGAGTGCGATCGCATCATCGGTGGTTTCCGCCAGAACCGCTAAAAACTTCAGGAACGGGGTTGTCAAATATTAAAAAACGCTTATAGTAATCAAAACTCAAGGTCTTATACTACAAACGGTTATAGTGGGATAATTCCTCTTAATCCTACAAAAAAATTTATTAGTTATTAGTTATCAGTTATAGCAATCCTAAATCATTTGTAAAATTCTCTGTTTCTTTTCTTGGCGCTCTTGGCGACTTGGCGGTTCGATAGTTTTCACAACTCAAATAGGATTGCTATATCAGTTATCAGTTATCAACCGCGATAACTGTTTACTGTTTACTGTTAAACACCGCACCATCAGGACTAATCACCCGAAATTGCCAGGAATAGCTATCAATATAAAACACCTCCAAAGCAGAACCATTGATGCTGACGAAGTGGTGAACTGTGGTTTTCGTTATGGCGCGGGGGGAACAACAGTTGTACTTTGGTGGGGATTAGACAATCAGCGATCGCTTGCTTGCTTCGTAGTACACTGGTACTATGCCAAAAATTAAAGAGTGCGTAGGCATTAGTCACTTCATCTGAAAGTTAATTTTTAGGTAAAAGGTATTACCTTTTTACCTTTTTGCTTGGCGAAAGCAGCATACATCATATTCAATTGCGGCAGCAATGAAAAAATTGTTGGTTTGCTTGATATTTTGTTAAGTCGTATCGGTGTCGCTCCTTATCTAAAAAGAAAATGAAAAATCGCTTGGTAATATCATGTCCGGCTAATTAGTTATAATTCCCTTTCTCTATGCATAAAGCCCAAAAACCCCTTTCCTCTGCCCCTCTGCGGTCTTAATGATAAGTCTTTAACCGGACATGATATAAAACTAGTTGATAAAATTTGGCTCAAGCACAGTTAGAACTTAAGGGGTGGACATCTCTAATTTTGATGGAACAACACAAAGCGTTACCGTATTCTGTACCTAATAAATCAAGCCAAGGTAGAGAACTAAATGTAAGTTAATGAAGCAGTATGTTGCTTTATTGCTGCAACATCTTCAACAGAACCTCTGGGCTGTCCATTTTATCCATTACAACCTCAATAAAAGCAAGTTGGTCACGGTTTTGTTGAGCTGTTTGCAATGCTTCGTCTAACTGGGATTCGGTACTAACTTTAATTCCCCAGCCATTGCCAGCGAAAACCTTAGGGAGCTGATGATAATTCCAAGGTTGAATGTCGTTATATGGCATACGTTCACCGTGAATATCACGCTCTATAGTATATCCATCATTGTTGAGCAAAAAAATAATCGGTTTTAGATTATGGCGTAAGATGGTTGAAAGTTCTTGTGCAGTCATTTGGAAAGACCCGTCACCAACCAGTAGGATAGAGCGACGTTGTGATGCGGCGATGGCACAACCAAGTAATGAACCAACAGAGTAACCAATCGATCCCCAAAGTACTTGCCCAACGAAAGTAGCTCCTTTTGGTAAAGGAACGATAGAGGCACCAAACAAACAAGTTCCAGTCTCAGCAACAATAATGTCATCTTCTTGAAGAAAATGAGCAAATCTATGCCAAAAATACTGCTGCGTAATCGGTGCCGAAGAGCCGCCAACGATAGGCTCTATAAAACCAGCATCTAAATTCTCTGTTGCTGATTTGAAGTAAAGCGTTTGAGGATCGCGGTGCTGCAACCGTTGGCTTAAAGCAGAAAGCACATCTGCCATAGCGACATTGTTGTATAAAGCATGTTTAACTTTTACATACTGCCCATGCACTTCAATAGTTTGGCTGGGATCGAGTTTGGCAGAAAACTTGCCTGTGTTGAAATCAGTCATCAAAGCACCGATAGTTAAAACACAATCAGCCTGCTCAATACGTTTTCTGACAGATTCTTCACTGGCAGCACCATTATATATGCCGATGAATTGGGGGTGGGTTTCTTCTAGCAATCCTTTTCCCATGTTCATCGTGGCATAAGGGTATCCAGTAGCTGTTAGCAATTCTCGCAATTGTTCGTGCAAATGATAGCGAGCTACACCAATATCAGCAAGAATCACAGGTTGGGAAGCTTTTTCCAGTATGTTTACACAGACATCAATTATTTCTGCTATTGTAGCGCCATCACTCTGAAATACAGGGGGTATAAAGAAATCAGACGGTGCAGACACCTCTGCCAGAGCAACATCCATAGGTATGGAAATATAAACAGGTAATTTCTTCAGCAAACAGATACCTAAAACTCTGTCAATTTCCGTTGTTGCATTTTCGTTTGTTAAATATGCTTGAGCCACCGTTACCTGTTGATACATTCGGGCAAATATTGAAAAATCACCAGTACCAAGCGTATGATGGACAAGTGAACCAAGAGCTTGAATTTTAGTTGCAGGAGCACCGGTAATCGCTACAACAGGAACGTGTTCAGCATAAGCGCCAGCGACACCATTAATAGCACTGAGTTCACCAACACCAAACGTAGTTACTAATGCCGCAACACCATTAAGCCGACCATAACCATCGGCAGCATAGGATGCGTTAAGTTCGTTGCAAGTAGGAATTAAATCGATGCCATTGTGGTTAACAATATAGTCGAGAAACTCCATATTGTAGTCTCCAGCAACGCCAAAGATATGCTTGATGCCGATTTGCTCCAGACGAAGCAATAAATAGTCGCTAACAGTGAACTTTGCCATTGTCTTAGCCAAAATTTTACCCCTTTAGGGTATGAAAACTATAACTGAGATACGTATCTCTGAAGTAAGAATAGGATTGTGACTTTTGCCGTTAAGCCTCTCAATAACGTCCGCTTTTTAGTTGAATTGAGACTAGATTAGTACAGTTGACCTAATCATTCAAGCCGGAATTGAAGTCATGGTGAATAGAAAAAATGTGGAATAACTGTTTATTATACTGTGTATCAGTGATTGAAACTGAAACTGTTGTCAGGTATGCCACTTTTTGTTCGCAGTACTCTGGCTGACTTTTCACGGGATGTGGAAAGTCAGAGTTGTGAATCTGGCTTCTAGCGTGCAATATAAAACTGCCCTAGACGAAAGCTGGAGCAGTTTTTGATATAAGTAAATTGTATAAGAGACAATTAATGTTGTCCCCGATTTGTCCATAGTAAATACCATTATATAATACTATTTACCTAATATTTAGTTGCGTTTTGGCTCGTAATTAAGAACAACAATCCCACAGTAAAATGATGTAGCGAGGATGCATTTACCTAAGCGAAAGTGCAACAGTGCGATCCGTCTTACCCGGATATTTGCATTCCACCCAATTCGGCAGACTTGAATTGCCCTGATATTTCCTACCGCAGAGAAGCGAGTGATTCCACCAGACCCGCACGGGTTTGATCGAGATGGGGATGGCGTGGGTTGTGATTGACTATGTAAGTCCTACAAAGGCAACATGATTGCAAATTCAGTTCCTTGATTGAGTGTGGAATTAACCTTCATTGCTCCACCATGCTTTTCTACTACAATTTGATAAGCGATCGCCAATCCCAGTCCAGTACCCTTACCAACTGTTTTCGTTGTGAATAGATAATTAAAAATTTGTTGCCTCACCTCCTCTGTCATGCCAATGCCATTATCAGCAATCCGAATCGTTACATATCCAGGGCTGGACACCTCTGTAAAGATGCTGATTGCTAGGGAATCATTGACTCGCTTGCCCTGCTGCCAAACATCTTCTAAAGCATCTACAGCATTAGCTAAAATATTCATGAACACTTGATTGAGTTGTCCTGGATAGCACTCAACCTTTGGTAAGGAAGCGTATTTTCTAACGACTTTAATTTCAGGTCGCTGTCCCAACCCTTTAAAACGATGTCGCAGGATTAATAATGTATCGTCAAGTCCCTCATGAACATCAAACTTAACCTTTACCGATGTGTCAGTCCGGGCAAAGTTTCGCAGCGACACGGATATTTCTTTAATTCGTTCTGTGCTAGCCTGCATGGAATTGAGGAGCTTGGGTAAATCTTCTAAGAGAAAGTCTAAATCTGTTTGAGCGATCGCATTCTGAATGACAGGCGGTAGTTGGGAATAATTTTCCTGGCATAATTGCAGGACATGAGTGAGATCGGCAATATACTCTTGAGCAGGATGAATATTGCTAACAATGCAGCTAATCGGATTATTCATTTCATGTGCTACACCTGCTACCAATTGACCAAGCATTGAAAGCTTTTCTTGTTGTACCAGTTGCACTTGTGCCTTTTGTAACGCTGTAGTTCGCTCTGTAACCATTTGTTCAAGATTATCGGTCAATTGCTTCAGTTGCAAATGCATTCGCACTCTGGCAATCACTTCTGCTTGTTCAAAGGGTTTGGGAATGTAATCAACGGCTCCTAACGGGACTTAAACAAAAACTAAGCCCAAATAAAGCCTAAACTGGCTTTATAAGCAGCAAACACGTCACGGTTAAGGGTCAACCAATCGAAAAATCGATAAGACATAGCTGTTTTAAAAGCTTCTAAAG